>NZ_ARPM03000162.1 GCF_000388175.3 Holospora undulata HU1
TACTAAGGCCCGTATTCAATTAAGCCAAACGACAAGTAAAGCCAAGTGAATAGCGCCTAGAAAATTCTAAGACGTTTTTTCATAGCACAGGGAAATGGCTTTGTATTGCTTTCATTTTGGCCAAGAAATTCTCCGATCAAAGACGGGATTTAAAAAGATATGTATCATAATTTGAAGGCACTGAACGGGTTTTTTTAGGAGAGATCACGGCCTTCCCCCCCCTTTTTCTTTGAGTTTTCTCTGCCTCCTTTCATCGGCATCATACGCTTTATCGGCAAGTACCGCACCAGCCTTCACGGGGTGATCAGCGCCTTCCAAATTATGGGTCTGACCTTTTGTCAAGTGAAAAGCGATGGGATTACTAGTGATATTGCCTTGGGCGTCACAGATTGCATGAATCTTAGTGCTCAGGATGGCCTGGTTCTCGTTTTTTTTAGTTCCAGCTCTGTGTTAGTAGGCGCCCACAATCGTGGAATCGATCATCGCGTACTCGTTTTGGCGTCTTTTGCCAGCGCCTAAAAGACTCTTTTCTATACGCCCTTTTGGCTCTAACTCGTAAAGCGGATGGATAGCTTTAAAAGCGCCAAACCTCTCCGGCCACGAAATTCCTGCACGGTAACGGTATAAAACAGCCTACACAAACAGGAGGGGGGTATCTTTTGCTGTAACGCGCACACCTCCCGAGGTTCCAGGTAAAAGATCCTTGAGCCGACCCCTCTGCCTCAACGCATACCGTCTCATTGAATACAAAATCCTTCTGAATTTTCTATTAAATTTTCAAAAAATATAAAAAATTAACTTAATTGAGGATGGGGCCTAGTATTTATTGACTTTGCAATCCAAATCTTTAATATTTTTTAATTATTAATCAATTTGCTTGGTAAGTGCCGGAGTTAGAACCTGTATTCATGAATAAAAAAGTGTGGTATAAAAGGCCTGGAGGAGTGGAAGAAGAATTATCCAAGCGATTTAAAAAAGAGAGAGGGAAGTAATAAAGCATCATTTTGATAGCGGCAATAAAAGCAAATGCAAAAAAAGAGGGGGGTAATGCAGTATGTTATATAATCAAGAGCGGTTGTCAATGGACGGTACATTGTTTTATAGACGATGTAGGATTAAGGGGGTATGGGAAAAAGTGATGCATGAACTTTGTTAAGACACGCCAAATTAAGTATGAAAGGAGTGAGAATCCCAGATATAGCATCATTCACAAAGGGTTAAACCCACAGCTGCCTCAGAAAAAATAGGTATAGATGGGGGAAAAAAAGATACGTAAACGGCATAGTGGTGTTGATAGACAAGGAAATTCTGCTCCATATCACGGTTCATAAGGCCAATGACACAGGTGCTGGGTGCAGAGTTTTTGAGGAAGCGGTGCAAAAATATTCTACATAAAAGAGAGTTTGTGCAGATGCTAGATATATAAAACCCATGGAAGAATTTGTGAGAACTCTATTGAATAAAACTATAGCACTCTCAAAGCGTATATCTCAAGGATGGGCTATACTTACTAAAGCGTTGGATTGTCGAAAGAACATGGGATAGCTAAATTATTTTGAAGGGTATCTAAAGATTATGAAATTTCCCTAGAGACTGATGAAAACATGAGTATGATAGCCCATTCCATGATCCTATTAAGAAGGGTAGCTAAATCATTAATACAGGTTATAAATTGTTTTGCGCAAGCCCCCCTGTTCAGTTCTCAAAAATTTCTTCTTTTCATCTCCTATTGAACTGAAACTCTAAATATTCCAACAAAATAATTATTATTTAAAATATCAATAAAATTTTTTTATTATTCAATAATTTCACTTGTTCGTTATCCCATCATCTTTATTACTCAAGAATCCACCAACCTGAGCGCACCATAGATTTTTATAAAGTCCTGTTTTTTTAAGAAGTTCACTGTGCGTTCCATCTTCTACGACCTTTCCTTTATCAAAAACTAAAATGCGATCCATATGCAAAAGTGTTGACAAGCGGTGAGCAATAACAATCGTTGTCTTGTTTTTCATCAATGTCCATAAAGATTCTTGAATCAGACTTTCTGTGACAGAATCAAGTTGGCTAGTTGCTTCATCAAGAATAAGAATAGGAGCGTTTTTTAAAATAGCACGAGCAATGGCAATACGTTGACATTGTCCACCAGAAAGCTTAATGCCACGCTCTCCTGCTAACGAATCATAGACTTGCGGTAACTTTTTTATAAATTCATGCGCATGAGCTTTTTTCGCTGCTTCAATGACCTCTTTATCTGTAGCTTCAATTCGACCATAACGAATATTTTCCATTACGCTGCGATGAAATAGCATAGGATTTTGAGGAATCATAGAAATATTTTTTCTTAAGCTGTCTTGAGTAACATCCCTAATATCTTGATCATCGATCAAAATAGCACCATGAGTAACATCGTAAAGCCTTAATATTAAATTTACAAAAGTAGATTTTCCCCCTCCTGAATAACCAACTAACCCTACTTTTTGTCCGGACTTAATGGTAAGAGATTTATTTTGAAAAAGCATTTCCGTCCCCTTATACTGAAAAGCCACTCGATAAAAAATGATTTCTCCGCTATGACATTTTAAGGCTGTGGCCTTTGGCTGGTCTAAATGTGTTGGCTCGCCTTCTTCTAACAACGCCAGCGCTTGGTCTACTTCTCCCCAGTTGGCTATGAAGTTTCTTAATGTATAAGAAAGCTGGAAAATTGTATTGATAATATTGAAATTAATCATAATAACCAATGCAAAATCTCCCGGACTTACGATACCGTTTTGATAACCAAAAATCAGCGCGCTTACGAACAACAACGCATACCCAGACGTAAGAAGGCTTAATCCCCCATACAACCAAGTGTGGTAGGTCCCTCCTTTTTCGGCTACGTTTATAAAAAAATTCTTTAATTTAAAAAAACGATCTTGCTCAAAAGATTGTGTTGCAAAAAGTTTAACGCTCATAATATTAGTAAAATAGTCTGAAATCAAGCCCATTATTTTAGATTTTTCTTCGGCACACTCTTTATTAAGAGCTATACTTTTTTTCATAGAAATAGAAATAATTGCAAAAAATAACGCAACCCAAATCCCCATACTCAATACAAAAATAAATGCAACCTTTGCAAGCAAACAAATAGAAATAATAATTAATAGAAAAAAATAAAAAAACGAATTTATTGTTATAAAAATCAAATGTGGCAAATACTGAAAAGCATCATTAATTTTTGATGTTAAAGCTCCAGAAAGCTGATTTTGAAAAAAACTGTATGGATATTCATATAATTTTTTCATAAAAACTTCCGCTACGTTTAATCGAAAATTGATTGTGTAGCGAGTCACACAATAATCGCTTATGTTCCACATGCTTATCAACATAAATTGCAACACTGCATAAAGAATAAACACGTTCCATAAGCTTCCTTTTTGATGGTGAGAAACTATATTAATAAACTGTTTGACCAAAAAAGGTTTAAGCGTAGTATCTATTGCAATCAAACATTTTGCTAAAAAAATACAAAAAATATACTTTTTATAGGGACCTATGTTTACAATGATGAACCTAATTACCCGCATAAACAATTACAAAACTCCTATGATTTTTATACATACCGTTCATTTTCAAGACCCGTTCATTTTCAAGACTTTTGTTGATTAATACTCCCGTTTTTAGTAAATACAAAACCAGAAACACATTTTGATGGTCCCATGTAGGAAATCTTAAATGCGTAGTTAAATACTTTGACGGAATGAGAAAAATGATCTCTCCCAGACTTAACAGCTCCTTTCATAAGTATTCAACGAAAATTAAAGAAATGCAATTAACGCATACTTTTCCGTGTAGATACATAAAATTTCTCAATTATTTTTTATATGATGTCGTCACGAGAAGTTCAACCAAAGGAAAAAGCATTTAATTTGAAAAACAGAAAGAAGTGAAGAAATATTTTTTGCGTATCGCGTTGCAATTCCTCTTCAGCGTTTCAGGTGAAGAAATGTATTCTCTACAAAATGTCTAAGCTTGTAAATATTTTTATCGTGTTCCCTTTGTTTTTTTATTTTTCTTTGGAAGAATAACAGGATTGATGTTGTTTTTTCTTGCCTAATCAACAATTTTATTGGTATTATACCTCCTATCTGCGAGAAGATTTTGAGTGTCTATTCCTTCAACACGCTGGCTAGCTTTTTTGCAATCAGCAGCTGTAATTAATGTAATAATAACTCTGACCGGCATACCCTGGGCATTTACAGCTATATTTAGTTTCGTGTTGAGCCCCCTTTTGTGCTTGGCCCTATGTCCTGGCCCACCTTCCTTAGCCTATGCTGCATGAAGATGCACTTTTATATGACTGGCATATATATCAAAATCACCTAACTTTTACTTAGTCCTTTAATCGTATTTTTTAATTTTTTTTTCACGACCAACTTATAATTTTTTCTTTTCATCTTTTTATGGAGCTTTATTTTTTTATCTTTCCTTCCATGCAATATACTAAGGCCAACTATTTTTTAATAAAAAATTTTCTTATTACGGTACGTGCTTATGATATTAAAAATTAACAGTTATGCACCAAACCTTGCGATTAAAATTTTTTATTTTTTAATAAATCTAAAATTTGTGAGTATTTCAATTGAGAACACAAAAAGAGAACTTGATCGTTTTGTATGAAATGTTCAGGATTGAATAATAACTTTTTTTTTCGTAATACAGCAATGATTTGCACATCTAAGTTTTTAAAATCCGAATTCTGCATTTTTAAGAAATAACTTTCTTCTGCCAGCACAGCTGTAATGAGTACCATCGGTTCTGTACTTTCTGAATGTGTGTCTGCTAACACATGAACACGCTGTACACAAGAAGGGCTAAGGTGCGTCATTAATTGCTCTAAAATTAATGCATTTGGATGAATAATAGACCTTACACCTATCTTTAATCCAATGGGAATGTACGAAGCATCTTGCACTATAGATACTGAATGGTGCGCATGTTGATGGGTAAGAACAGACAAAAGGTTGTCAGCATCACTTAATCCAAGCGCCAAAATTCCGCTTTCTTTGGGAGGAATTCCAAGATCTTCTCGGAATTTTTCATCTAAAGGATTTCCATTATAAAAAGAAAATTCAGGATAAAGCGCAGCCAGCGCCCTATATTTTTCAGGATCTGAGGAAACAAAAAATACTTGCTTAAGATCAAAATAATTTTTGTGCACTATCTTTGCCAGTGCATAAGAAAACGAATTAATCCCTAACGATACAATATATTTTGGAAAATTCATCGAAATTTCAAATAATCGTTTCAGTGGAACAATAGGATGGTACACAATACATACTCGATCGTTCTCCTTAAGAACTATATTTTTATGAGGAACTTCCGACTTATTCTGACGAAAAATCTGTATAATTTTTGAATCCTGTACGGCATGGTATCGCTCAATATCTTCAATTTTCATTCCGCACAAGTGGTGTTTAGCTTCAATTTTCATTACAATCCCATGAAGTTTTTTTTCAAAAAACGACATGTGACGCATAATGTTTGGGTAATAAAGCCTTTGAAGAACACCTTTTGCTCCATCCATATCAAGATTTAGTAATAAATGAATGCCTTCTTGAAGAGCGCTTGTCTGCATCACAGTATAAATTTCTAGATCTTTCAATCGTGCGGCTATAAACCCAAGAGAGAAACTCTGCCGTACATACCTGCACGCAGTTAAATTTACACTATCTTTTTCGGTAACGCTAATAAATCCACACGTTTCATCTAAATCTAATTGAGATAAAAGCACCAAATCTAAAACGCTTCCTGCGATACCCTGAATATCGTATTTTTTTAAAAGGTCTTGCACCACATCAAAACAAGAATCAATAGCTATAATTTCATAGTGAATTTGAAGATGATGCACCAGACTTTGCCCCAAAGCCCCCATCCCTGCAATAATCAATCGTTTAATCACGAGCCGGCAACGTAATCGTTTTTAGTGCTTGCTGTAAGTCTCTAGCACGCAAAATATACTTTTGAGAATACGTACTTAAAATTCTAGAAGGAGTTTTCGAAGATTTTTTTCCCTGTAAATGCATCAGCGCTAGATGCGTATGCTTTTTTGCATCTTGAATATCTCCCTTACCCATAGCACATTCAGCCATTGCAACATGCATTTCTCCGATACGATTTAATTTTCCTAAAGCAATTCCCAACCAATACCACATATAGGGATCTTGTTGAGTGCCAAAGACCGCCCCTTCCAACAAAGTTGCACTGCGTTTCCATTGCATAGGATCGCTACCATCCAATGCGATAATTGCTGAGTAGGTTCTAATATTTATATCCTTTGGACGCATTTTTAATGCAGAACGAATAAAATCTAATGCTTGCGTCAAATGTCCATTTTCAAACAAGATTTGAGAGCGTAGCTCTAAAGTAAACGCATCTCTTTGATTAGTCTTTTCAAAACGGTCTAGAGCTTTCAATGCGTGTTGAAGTTTTCCTTTGCGGTGTAAAAAAATACTTTCTCCCAAAGCGCGGTACTCTTCAGGTATTCCCGTTAACTTTTGCCGAAATTCTTGCAACGTGGACACATTTTGAAGCTCTGTACATGCCCAAAGTTTTGATTTAATTTTAAAAAATTCTCTATATATACTGGGATCTAATGGCTTAACAGGGCCACTTTTTTTTTCAGCATCTCGAATACTTGCCAACCGATCTCCAGAACAAGGGTGAGTTCTAAGATACAAAGGAACCTGACTAATGCCAGACGCCCGAACCATTTTTTCCATAAAAGTCGCCAATCCATTCATAGACCACTGCAATGTTTTTAATACCCCCAAAGCAAATTGATCTGCTGACCCTTCTTGAGCTCTACTAAAATGCATCATATCGGTTAACGCAGTTAGGTCAATCAAAGAGCTTCCCCCTAAAAACCCCGGAAGCACGCCTAACCCTTCTTTAGAAGTCAACGCCGTCATTCCTGCTGCAACTCCCGCAAGTACGCGTAGTATCGTAGACCTTATTTCTAAACTTTTCATCAGGTCCATGGCTTTTGTCAAATGATCACACGAAACATGACCCAACTCATGAAAAAGGACCCCGATAATTTCTTCTGGAGTATCTGCTGTTAAAAACACTCCTACGTTGATGAAAATATTACCATTTTTTGTAGCAAAAGCATTGATAGTTTGGCTATTAACTAAGTGAAAACTCACTCTAGAACGCAGGCTATCTCCCAAAATATCAAAAGCTGGTGCGCACACCGTATTTAAAAAATTTTCTACTTGACTATCGGATATTACCGCCCCCTCTTCAAATCGCAAAGGCATAGCACCAATGATCATCCCATAAAATATAGTAATAATTTTTATGAAATTTACATAAAATTTCATCGCTCTTTTGATAGCAAAACTATGGCTATAATCATAGCAGCACTTCCGCCCCACATCCAGATACTTGGCCAAGGTTCTTTAAAAAAATACCATCCTAAAAATGCACTAATGGCCGGGCGAACTGCTCCAAAAGGTAGTAAAAAAAGCACTCGATGCAATGAAAGCGCGCGATTCATTAAAAGATGTGATAAAAATGTTAAACTTCCAAGTATCACAAAATTTTTTAAAAAATTTTTTAAAAATATCTCATTAAGTATAGTCTGCTTTCCAATCATAACTTCTACCTTAAAAATTGGACCAAAAATATATTCTGCTGCAATATAAGACCCCGCTCCCAAAGCAGTTAAGGCAAATACTGAACACCCAACATCTTCTGGAGAAGCACGCCGCAACATCTTTTTTGCCAAAATATTAGAGGCTGAAAAACAAAAAATAGCCAAAAATGGAAATACCGGAAATTTTTTTAATTGAAAACATGCCCCCCAAGACAAGTCGAAAAGGCTTTTTCCGTAATTAATTAATAGCCCCCCAAAAATACTTACACCGATAGCAGCAGCCCTTCGCCAAGTTAAAGATTCTTGTAATATCAAAACTGCCAAAAAAATCGTAGCACACGGACCAAATAATCCTAAACAAATCATTTGAAAAAGAGAAAAATGCTTTAGGCTGATCGTCCATAATAAAACTCCCGACAAAGCAAATCCTCCCCTTAAAAGAGAAAGTGGACGAAAAATATTAAACTTCAGTGAAAAACCAAATCCAAGCCAAACCCAAAATAAGGCCCCTAAATTTTGGACAAAAACAATCCAGAGCGCAGAAAGATTCGCACTTTTAATTGCAACATTTAAACAAGAAAAACCTAAGCACGCCCCTAATTTATATCCTATTGCACTCCAAGACATACAGCCTTTAATAATTTAACATTTTTGGCGCAACAATTATACGAACGTTGACCACAACTTGTGGATGAAGTTCTATTGATACTTCATGAGTTCCAAATGTTTTTAAAGATTTATCCATTAAAACTGCAGATTTAGAAAGTTTAAACTCTTCTTCCGGAAACCGATCTTTTATTTTACTAACCAACAATTGACAAACGTCCAAAGTAGTAACAGAACCAAACATCACCCCAGCTTCATTACTTTCTTTAGAAAAAGTCAACTCAAAAGATTCCAGCTCTTCTGCGTATTTCAAAGCTAAAACTTTACGAGATTCATCTTCCGCTTTCAACGCCTCACTTTGAATCCGAACTTTTTCAATCTTTTCTGCTGTCGCAAAAAAAGCTTTTCCTTGAGGTTCTAGATAATTTCGGTGATACCCGGGCGCTACCTGAACAATGTCTCCAACGTTTCCTAATTTTCGAATGTTCGCACACAATACCACTGAAGTTTTTTTATTTTTTTTAATTGCCATAACTTGCTCTACTCCTTTTCATTTAACAGAGGCATGATCCAAGGTCTAAAAATTGAACACAACCCCAAAATAACCAACGGAACTCCACTTATACTAGCACAACACCCTATAATAAAAAAGACAAGCCCTGACCTATTTTTCCAAAGACTTCGAAGAAAACTCCAGCCTTCTAAAACAAAGGGCAATGTTGCACTTAAAGCCATATTACAGAATACAACTTGCGCATCTTCTAACGCTATTGCCAGCATAAGAAACGCGCTTAATATCCAATAGTTCCACATAGAAACAGCATACATCTTTTTTAAAGAAAACTGATCCTTTAGAAACCAAACGCCACAACAAGCTCCCGAAAGCAACGATAAAACTCCAGGCCACATCTTTAACAAAAGAGGTGCAGAAACTTGAACCATTACGTCTTGCCACCACAATCCCACAAAAAAAGTAGCGCCCATCATAATGCAGCTAAAAAATTTTAAAAATACATCTTCTGGTATTTCGTTTTTAAAAGATTTTTGATGACGTAAAAGCATCAGTGGAATAACAAAATACACAACATAAGCTACCAAAATTGCAACAGGATACTCAGCCAGAGCCAAAGAAGAAAACGCAAAAACTGAAAGAAGTAAAGAGATTTCCAACTGAACGTTTAAAAGTACCGCAGCAAAAGGAAACACCAACCCCAACAAAATCCACTGCCCCCAAAAAGAAGACGGGGAAAAAAAACATAAAAAAGAAAAAAATACCACAAAAGCGGTGGCAAGATATTGATAAATTTTTTGCATCACATCTCTTAAAATGCTTACTTTTTGTACGGAATCAAAGCAAGATACCGAGCAATTTTTACGGCATTAGCGATGCTTTTTTGACGCTTTGCATTAGAAAATGTGCGAGGAGTTTTTTTGTAAGACTCCTCCTCTGACCTTTTATCCACCATTCTGCGATCCACTTGAATCAGACGTCCTGGAGTTATTCTTCCAGAATCTGTCACGGATCGATTCAACAACTTCAGATTTTTAAAATTTATTTCACTCTCTTTCAAAGAACGAATATACTTTTTACGCATATAATTCATAAAACTCTCCCTTCATTATTAAAACAAAAAATTCCTAAGAGACAGAAGAAGAAGGCTTAGATGCTCCATTAACCGCATCCACTAAGGAAGACTGACGCAGCATTGTGGGCTCTACCAACAAACTCTCATCCTTGACTTTTAAAACAAGATGTCGAAAAATCCCCCCATGGAGTTCTACAGAAAGAAAACGTTCCAGCTCTTTCACGCAAGAAGGGTCAAGCTGAGCCGTGCAATAAACATAGTGTGCTTTATTGCGCTTATGAATGGGATACGCTAAAGTGCGAAATCCCCAATATTCCGCTGGACTCAACATCCCTTGATACCCTTGGACTTGAGATTCCAACTTTTGAAAGACTTCTAAAACCTGAGGCATAGAATAATCTGGATTAATAATCAATACCACTTCATATTTTAACAAAGTATCACGTTGGTACCGCCCTCGTAACACTTCTTTTATAGTTTCTTGCATTGCTGTCATGCTATTTAACTCTCCTGAATATTAGCATCTACCTAAAGAAAATAAAGCTCACAAATGTTTTTTGGATTATCGCACAAAATTTCTGGTACCGCAAGCAGCATCGAAAGCTTTTCAGTCAATAAAACCCAAGAATTTCACATAAAAAAAGTTACATAAAATGGAACAGTTTTTTAGAATTTTTATTTAAAAGTTGGTTTTTTTAATTTTTCAAGAAAATAATTCATCGATAAATCTTTCTTTCACAAAATCATTAAACTAGAGATCCGCTAATCGTTTTAAGAATCTGCAAAACAATTCACAACTTTTTATTATATTAATTGTAAATTTTAACAATAATAAAATTGTTTTTACATTAATCTTTACTTTTTTATTAAATATAAGTAGACAATAAAGGGTTTAGGTGGTATATATAAAAGAATAGGTTGTTGCTATTCTTTTTTTAGATAAATAATGAAAAAATCACCACACCGACAAGCCTTAGGGCGTGGATTGGGTGCTTTGCTGGGAGAACAAGGAACCGAAAAAACGGAAAATCTCTCAAGCTCCAAAGATCGCTCTGGTTTAGAAGATCAACCCAGCACAAAAGATCGCTCTGGTTTAGAAGATCAACCCAGCACAAAAGATCGCTCTGGTTTAGAAGATCAACCCAGCACAAAAGATCATTCAAATTCTGAAAAGCGCTTAAGTTCCACGCTTCAAAAAGATGAGACTTTATCATGGCTGCGTCCTGAAACTCTACAAACCAATTCAAAGCAACCTCGTGTTGTTTTTGATGAAGTGTCTTTAGATGAACTTGGGCACTCTATCCGATCTAAGGGAATTTTACAACCCCTTTTAGTGCGCCCATGTGGAGAGTATCGTTATGAAATTATTGCCGGAGAAAGACGATGGCGCGCAGCTCAGTTAGCAGGGATCGAACAAATTCCTTGTCGTATTCTAGAAGTTTGCGATGAAGAAATGATGGAAATTGCGCTCTTAGAAAATATTCAAAGAGATGATTTAAACCCGATTGAAGAAGCAAAAGGATATCAACACCTTATTGATGCGTTCAGTTATACTCAAGAAAAGTTAGCTCATCGCATTGGAAAAAGCAGAAGTCACATTGCCAATATGTTAAGAATTTTAAATCTTCCAGAATCTGTCCAAAATTTAGTTCTAGATAAACATCTTTCTCTTGGGCATGCAAAAGTTATTTTAAGCAGTCGATTTCCTGAAGAATTGGCGCAAAAAGTTATAAAAAATCAATGGACAGTAAGGCAAACAGAACAAGAATTAAAAAAAGAGCAAAGTTTAAAAAAATCTCAAAATTTGTTTGAAGGAGCTTTAGAACACTCCACAGAAGCGCTGCGTCAACACTTAAATCACTTGGAAAAAAATGAATTAGAACTTTTAGAACGTCGTCTGCAGACTTGGGTAACGCACAGTCAGGTGAAAATTCAACATAAAGGAGCTTCTTTAGAGATAAATCTTCGATTTAAGAATTTAGAAGATATGGAACATTTTATTAGTTCAGTTCAAGAAAAATCTGAACTTCCTTAGGAAAAAAAGAGCATGGTTTGGAATTTTGTAACGGAATGTGAAAAAAAAGTTAATATTATTGACAAACTAAATTTAAAAAATGTTTTGGGTGACGTTTGCATTTTGGAAAAATCTATTGTTCCCTTTACTTTAAAATCTTCCGGATTTTGTGATGTATTAACTTACCTAAAAGATCGCATAACTTTTCAGCTTCACAAAGCTAAGGAGTGTCGTGGTGAAGAATTGTTTTGGTCTCTACACACATTGATTTTTACAAAAAGATCTTTTTTAGAAGGGCATAATACCTTAGAACAGTGCGTTAATTCTGTTACTTTGTGGTCTGGAGGAAGCCACAAGGTGTGTACAATGATAGGAAAAATTCAAAACGATTCCTTGATAAAATTTCGTTTATCTACGACAAAAGTTAAATTTAAACGCATTCCAAAAGAAATGATAATTCCCCTTGCAGAAAGTATGATTCAAGAATCTTATAGCGGGGGATACCAATCGTTTGGTCTGATTGGGCAATATATTCGCCATTTTGCAGGTCCTGTGGGCGGATGTGAAGGGGTGCCTTTACTACCGTTAATTCATTTTCTGGGCCCCCTCAAGCAAGACGCATAATTCTTTTAATTTTTAAAAATTTTAGATATCTTATTCGAATAGTGAAGGTTGATCTTTTGTTCTTTTTTAAGGTTTCAGCAAATAATTTATTCTAGAACCTGTATTCATGATTTAGCTAACCTTCTTAATAGGATCATGGAATGGGCTATCATACTCATGTTTTCAGCAGTCGCTATGGAAATTTCATAATCTTTAGATACCCTTTGCAAATGATTTAGCCATCCTATGTCCTTTCGACAATCCAACGCTTTGGAAGTATGACCCATCCTTGAGATATGCGCTCTGAGGTTGCTATAGTTTTATTCAATAGAGTTCTCACAAATTCCTCCAGGGGGTTTCTATATCCAGCATCTGCACACACTTCCTTTAATGTAGGATATTTTTACAACGCTTCCTAAAAAACTCTGCACCCAGCAACTAGTGTCATGCGTATTGGCCTTATGAACC
>NZ_ARPM03000161.1 GCF_000388175.3 Holospora undulata HU1
CGGAGCTTAAACAGAGTCAAGAAAGCTACATTCTATAAAATGCTAAATATTAAATAAGAAGAAATAAAGAAGAACGCTCGTGGTGGTAGAAAAAGCAAGCTAAGTATAGAAGACAGACTGCTTATGACACTGGAATATGTCAGAGAATATCGGACATATTTTCATGTTAGTCAAGGCTATGGATTAAGCGAAAATACAACATACGATATAATAATTGAGGCTTTCAACCAAAGATAGCACGATAAAATTTTAATATTTTATTAACGTGAAGTGCCGCAAAAATACGCAGTGTTCCCTCTAGCATTTCAAGTGATCGTGTGTTTGCAAGGGGGGGCAAAATCTTGCAAACCAATGGCGGTGTGGAGCGTTATTTTGTTCAATGAAAAACGTTTTATCTTGCGCCTGAAAGAGGGGGGGCTTGGAATAGTTTTGTTAAAACCTGCCCAATGATCTTTGCAATAAAATAAAATTTTCCATTTTTTTAATCGTTCAAAAAGTTGTTTGAATGTTTGACTTTAGTTATCACAAAATTCCAAATCGACAAGCCCTTTTCCAGCACGATCATAGAATTTAGAAAACCAAGCTTTAAAAATTCAATTTTTTTGCTTCTTTTTTTTAAATAATTCCAAAATTCATCGACTTCCTTGACAATACCTTTGTCTTATAGAGAGGGCTCAATTTTGGCGCATAGCCTTAATCCTAAGGTGCCCGCCCCCTTCAAAATAGCGGTGGCGCTGACACCAAAACGCTGAGCAATTCGCTTCATTGAAAGACCACTTGCGTATAAAACGAGGGCTTGTAGCTTGTCTTTCTCGGGAACACCTCTTGAAATTTTTTTCACAGTTTTTACATTCGCACCGCTGCCCCCCCTTCGAACAAAACCGCTTTTAAAGCAATCAAAACATTCACAAAATTTACATAAAATCTTTTTTAGAGACTTGTAAAAGACTTCCTTTTACCAATTCTAACAAAAAATATCTTTAGTTAAAGGTTTCCATTTTTTTACGCAATTTCTGAACTTGTAGACCAAACTATTTTTTTCTCCTTGACTTATAGGAATTTTTTTCAGATATACGGCTCTCATGAAAAAATTAGCTCTACTCTATTTTACTACTTTTCAAAATAGCAGAAGGATAAAATTGAGTTCGATTATAACCGACGTTGGGGTAACCTCTCTTCTTGAATTTAATTCATCCTTCTTCTATAGAAAAAACGGGAAGACTCATTTTTATCTCTCTTCCCAAAAAAGTCAACAATACCTGAGCCCTAGAATTATCATCTATTGACTGAAAAATTCCAGTCTGATCTGCAAACGCACCTTCAAGGATACGCACTTTTTCACCTTTAACAAAATTTACAAGACTTGAAATGGGAACAATGCCATCCCCAATTTCTTTTTCCTGCAAACGATAAATAACATCGGCTTCTACTTGCGCAGGATTTAGGGCATCACACATTAGTAAATAAGATACTCCCCGAGTCCCATTAATGCTGCGCCATCTTACTAAATTCAAATCTAGTCCCAAAAAAATATATCTAGGAAACAAAGGTACAAGTTTTTCTTCTACCCTGCGAGCATGGCGACAAACTTTTTTAAATCGAGGAAAGTAAACTTCATACCCTTGATCTAATAAATGTTTTTGAGCGATGGATTCCTTTAAAGGTTGCGTATGCACAACACACCATGTAATATTCATAAAATCTTCCTTACAAGATACACAAAATATAAAGTCAACGCGCGATGCTATAATTCTATACTTCTTTTCATAATTTAGCCACATCATGAAGTGTCTTATAAATATACACCAGCAAAGCATTATACGTCAGGTTCTTCTGGATATCATACTTCTTATACGTCTTATAATATAAAACCTTTTCGTATACACCAATTACTTTTAGCTTTCATAAATCTTATCTTGACTTTACCACACAAAATACAAAGACAGACTCAGTAAGATTTTCTTGAAAAAATCAATTCTTTTTTGAATCCTTTTTGGAAGAGCAAAAAAAGACCTCAAAAAAAATAAGCCTTCCTTAATCTGATTTCTGCCTAAACACTAAAAATGTCTTAAAAGGAGCAGAAAATTTTAGTTAGGAAAAATCCCCCCTACTTCCAAACCTGTACTATAACTTTCATCATCCATGATACAAAAGTCTCTTTTTTTTGTGGATCCCTGGAGAGTACTATTAAAAGATACACATTAACTTTTTAAAATTTTCAAAAGTTTTAAAAATTTTAAAATTACACTTAAGTTAAAAACCAAGTCAAGTCATTTTTTTTCTTTTATTAAAGAGTGTAGTAATTTTTCTACCACTATATTCTAATTGTTCTAGATCATATAGAAAAATTGATTTTAAAAAATGTTGTATTGTAAAAGATAAAAGAATCATAGTAATGATTATTTTTATTCCCTTTAATATTTCATTTTTTTGGACCTCCTTTTATTCGTTAGATACAAAGTATAACACTGAGGGAGGTAGCCTATTTGTCTTGATTGCCCTGAAATACCTCTACTTTATCCCAATGGGAAGGGGGATACTGGGATTTTTAGACAATAAATGCACTATGGCAGTTTATTACCCCGTTCACAAAACATGTTGATAAAGATTAGGGCATCTTATTTAGTTATTGATTTAAAAAAATTTTTAACCTTATCTCGCTTTCGTTCACGCTTTGGTTCAGGGATAATTCCTCTAATTTCTTTTTCTTTTTTTTCTATTTCACCTTGTTCAAAAAATTTAATTTCACTATCTATTTTTATTGCGGTATAAAAGTTTGGATTAGAAACAAAATCTTCATTGTATTTTGTAATTTTTCTTTCTAAAAACAATTTTTTAATATCTTCATAGTATTTATATGTAGTTTCTTCTTCTTTAATATAACTAAAGAGATTTTTAAAAGAATCACCTAAATTAAGTTTATTTAAGGCGCTACTTATTTGCTTTTCCAGAGCAAATTGAGCCTCTGAATACTCCTGTGCCTGACCGAAATAATCAATTGCCTTTTTGTGCATCTTGTCTTTATTTTCTTCTAAAAATTTTTTATACTCTTCGTTATAAGAAGTGTTATCTTTAGATAATGCGTCACAAAAATTTTTGATATGTGCATAATAAACAGTTTTCATATTGTGGATAAAATCATTAGCGAAATATTTTGCCAAAAGTATTCGAGTTTCCAAAGATAATTCTTTTGTCCCTGGTTTATTATTTAGATACTTATCAATAATACTTTTGAAATTATCTTTATTTTCAATGATTCCAATTAAAAAGATTTCAAAATCTAAAATAATTATATCAAAGGGATCTGAGTATTTGCCCCCAAAAGCCTTTCTAATCTCACTTTGTTTTTTGGAAGATTTGCTGAAATTTTCAAGCTTTGATTTCCTAATTTCATTAAGATTTTCATAAAGACCAGCATAGATTTCTGTATTTACGCTTAACACAAAAAATAACGAAATAAGAAAAATTTTGTTTAACATGTTTATAATAAGCTAATTTTTACACTTTTTATTTTATCAAAAAAATATAAATTTTTTATAAAAACAAATAAAATCTGAAGTGAGATATAAACCATCTGCACAGTAATTACAGAAAAAAAATAGTATTGCGTCTTACCCCTGTTGTAATTGTTCGTTTTATGAAAATGTTATACTAACTGTGCAGACAGGTTCTTAGATTTTAAAAAATGTCGTATAGCTAAGGCCAATATACAACAAGAATAAAATTACGCTAGAATTTTGTCAAAACTTGAAAAAAAGATGACATATTCAGTTCAATTCCGTAAAAAAGTACTAAAGCTATAATCAGCTGTTGAAAGTTTTATCAAGCTATGCAAAAGATTTAAGATCTCAACTATAGTTAAAACATGATAAAAAGAACATGACAATGGAGCTAGATAGAGTTATAATTACGTAATAAATTATAGTAATTAAAGTTATGACATATTCATTAGATTTTCGAAAAAAGTATTAAAAACAAAGCACGGGTTATCATTTGAAAAGTAGCCGATAGATTTTGCATATCTAAATCAGCAGTAGCAAGATGGAGCAAAAATCTTGAAGGAGTCAACAAAAGGAATAAACCCTGGACAAAATTAGACAAAGAGAAATTAATATAAAAGAATTTCCAGATAGTTTAGCTATGAAAGTGTTAAGAGGTTAGAAGTCAGCGCTTCTGGTATAAGATATGCAAAACACCGTTTAGGAGTGACATATAAGAAAATTCTTAATCATCCGATCCAGAAAGAAGATCTGCGTTTTGCCAAAAAATTGAAGAATTCAAAAAGTAAGAACCTGTATTCATGAATAAAAAAGTGTGATATAAAAGGCCTTGAGGTGTAGAAGATTAACCAAGCGATTTAAAAGAGAGAGAGTGAGATGTGATAAAGCATCATTTTGATAGCGGCAATAAAAGCAAATACAAAAAAAAGAGGGTGTTAATACAGTATGTTATATAATCAAGAGCGGTTGTCAATGGCGCATGCTACCAAAAGATTTTCCACCATATTCTACGGTACATTGTTTTATAGACGATATAGGATTAAGGGAGTATGGGCAAAAGTGATGCATGAACTTTGTTAAGACAAGTCGAATTAAGTATGAAAGAAGTAAAAATCCCAGCTATAGCATCATTCACAAAGTGTTAAACCCACAGCTGCCTCAGAAAAAATAGGTATAGATGGGGGAAAAAAGATACGCAAACGGCATAGTGGTGTTGATAGGCAAGGCAATCTGATCCATATCACGGTTCATAAGGCCAATGACACAGGTGCTGGGTGCAGAGTTTTTAAGGAAATGTTGCAAAAATATCCTACATTAAAGGAAGTGTGTGCAGAAGCTGGATATAGAAAACCCCTGGAGGCATTTGTGAGAACTCTATTGAATAAAACTATAGCAACCTCAGAGCGCATATCTCAAGGATGGGTCATACTTCCAACGCGTTAGATTGTCGAAAGAACATAGGATAGCTAAATCATTTTCGAAGAGTATCTAAAGATTACGAAATTGCCATAGCGACTGCTGAAAATATGAGTATGATAGCCCATTCCATGATCCTATAAAGATAGCTAAATCATGAATACAGGTTATAAGACAAGCAGATAGGTTATAGTGACGAAAGTGTGTTTTTGCTTATGATATGCCGGACACTCTGATAAAGTCAATCGGTGTTATGGCGCTCATGACTGGGGGGAGCAATGCCATAGGTGCTTTAATTGGCAAAGATATAATTGCAATTGGTTTGATATCTGGCTTACAAAGGGAGCACTCTTGGGTGCTACCAAACCTTCCAAAAGAAAGCGGCATATGGATACTGATAAGAATTTTATTACGAGATACCAGTTAAAGATTCAACAGATGCCAACACAATAACAACAGCTTGAGCGTAACGTCTTTCATCAGAAATACTTAAGTGCACACTTATCCCTTTCCAAGGAAGGTACTTATACACTTTTTCAGCTATTCTTAAGCAAGGCTTTCCTTTTTCATCATGGTAAACGTCTATATCTAACCAAGAACATCGCTCAGAAATTCCCCATCCCAACGCCTTAACGAAAGCTTCCTTTGCACAAAATCGAGAAGCGTAATGCCCATAAGGATTAAATTTTTTTCTGCAATACTGCTGTTCTTGAAGGGTAAAAATGCGATCCAAAAAACGAGATCCATGCCGTTGAATTTTTTCTTGAAGACGTGAAATTTCCAAAAGATCTATCCCCACCCCCACCATTACCTGATAAGTTTTTAGATCTTCTTTAGGAAAAAAATTATGCATCATAAAAATAATATTTTAATTTCTCTAAGCTGCACTACTTTCAAGGATTGATTTTACTCCAGCATGCTGAAACAACCAGTCTTTAATACGTTCCATCTCAACATTTAAATCTAAAGCACATGGTCCTTCCAATAAAATTCTAATAACTGGCTCTGTTCCTGACCCCCTTAACACTAAACGTATATTTGGAGCAATAGATTCATGTAACGCACGCAAACATGAACGCATCTGTGGTGTCGTTAAAGAAAAGCTACCATCAATCGGAACATTACACTGTATCATAGGATAAGGAACAAAACCCGGAAAAATTGCATTCTTTTCCTTTTGCATAAACCTTGTACTAACCTCTAGTGCAACCCACAACCCATCTCCCACCGATAAAAAATCGTTATCAATGATGTGCCCTGAAGACTCCCCCCCCCAACGAAGTCCTCGAGTTTTTAAAGCCTGAGCAATCCAGCGGTCTCCCACATCTACCCTAAGAAAAGATTTCCCTCGTTCTGCACAATGGAGCTCTAATCCATAATTGCTCATAACTGTTCCAACAATGCCAGAATCATCTTGAGCTAAAACCGCTAAAATATGATCTCCATTCCAATAATTTCCTAAATGATCAACAACGCCTACCCTGTCCCCATCTCCATCAAAACAAAATCCCAAATCTGCTTGTTCTTTCACAACAGCCTTTTGTAAATACCTTGGATGTAATACTCCAGACTCTTCGTTAATATTATTCCCGTTCGGTGCGCCACCTAAGCAAGAAACTACTTGCGCACCACAAAGATTAAAGCAATGTTCAGCAAATTTCCAAAGAGACCCGTGAGCACCGTCAAGCACAACACGCAACCCTCTTAAATTTCGACCAGAAACTAAAGTTTTTTCATAAGGAAGTTGTGTATGCGTGACGGTATCTTTAGAAAGCATATTTATTTCTCTTTCTTCTTGAAGATGCTGCTCTATAAAAAGTTCGATTTTCATCTCTTCTTCCACAGAAAGTTTTTCTCCTTTACTGTCAAAGCATTTTATTCCGTTGTACACCGCCGGATTGTGAGAAGCAGAAATCATAACACCAAAACTCGCATCGTAATAGCGTGTCAACCAAGCCAAAGCACTGCTGGAACACACCCCAAGGTATCCTCCATTTACTCCTCTTTCTTTTAATCCTGAAGCCAAAGCACAAGCAAAAGCAGGACCAGAATCCCGTGTATCTATCCCAATAAGCACCCAAAGCGAGTCTTTGTTAATTTGAGAAAATTTTTCTTGAAGATATTCTGCAAAAGCACATCCAACACGGGCAAGAACAGAAGGAACAAATATTCCTTCAAATTTAACCCCCCGTATCCCATCTGTTCCAAACCAACGTAATTTTTTCACAAATTTTGCTCACTAGAACGACTTAAAGGATTTGAGTCTCGCACTCTTGCCTCTTGGCGCAAAATACGTTCGAACAAGCCAGTTCCTGCAGGAATTAGACGTCCTGCGATAACATTTTCTTTCATTCCCCTTAAATTGTCCACCTTTCCATGTACCGCAGCATCTGTCAGCACCCGAGTAGTTTCTTGGAACGAAGCTGCTGAAATAAAAGAATCAGTTTGCAAAGACACCTTTGTAATACCTTGCAAAATACGCAAAGCTTTTGCAGGTGCTTTCCCTTCCTGAAGCGCACTACGATTTCCTTTTTCCAGCTCTTCAAGAGTGATGTGATCTCCTACTAGGAAAAGAGTTCCCCCAGCTTCTTGAATCTCTACACGCTGCAACATTTGTCGCAAAATAACTTCGATGTGCTTTTCATTAATCCGAACTCCCTGAAGTCGATACAACATCTGAATTTCTTGAATCAAAAAATCTGCCAAAGCATCTACCCCCAAGATAGACAAAATATCGTGTGGCACCATGTTTCCTGCCACTAATATGTCTCCTTTATTAACTCGATCCCCCTCATACACCAAAATATGCCGTCCTTGAGGAATTGTGTATTCTACGGGGCGCTCTTGAATATCATCTGGGATAACAGAAAACTTTCTTCGATTCTTCTGATCCTTACCATAGGCTACTACTCCAGAATATCGGCTCATCACTGCTGGTTCTTTTGGACGTCGTGCTTCAAATAACTCTACGATACGAGGCAACCCTCCAACGATGTCTCTAGACTTAAAGGCCTCTTTTGCAAGCCTTGCAATAACGTCTCCTTTCTGAACTCCTTGTTGATCTGTTGCCAATACCACTGTATCCACAGACAATGAATACCTTACTTCAGAACGAAGTGTATCGTAAGGTTTTAACACAAGAGTTGGGCGCAACTCTTTTCCCCTGCTGGTCGCTCTAGAAGGCACAACGATACGCTGCGTAATACCAGTTAAATCATCCAAAACTTCCCTCAAAGAAACTCCTTCTACCAGATCGGTATAATGGATAGTTCCTTCTTGCTCTACGATGATAGGCAAAGTATAGGGGTCCCACTCTGCCAACCGCTGTCCTTGCTCTACTTGCATCCCTTCTTGCACTAAAAGAGAAGATCCATACGGCAAGCGAAAACTCATTAACTCTTGCCCTTCTCGAGCAAGGTCCAATATCTGAATTTCCATAGAACGCCCTACAACGATGACTTGACCATAACGATTAACGACGGTACTTTTGTGGCGAAAAGCAATTTTTCCTGCATAGCGCGCATCAAGAGACGAAGATTCAGAAGCACGTTGAGCAGTACCTCCAGAGTGGAACGTTCTCATGGTAAGCTGCGTTCCTGGTTCACCGATAGATTGTGCTGCAACAACTCCCACTGCCTCACCCATCATAACCATTCCACCGCGAGCTAAATTTCTTCCATAACACATGGAACACACACCGTACCTTGCTTCACATTTTAAAACAGAACGCACCGCAACAGAACGAACATAATCATTTTCAATCAACACCACTGTATCATGATCTATCAGCGTTCCCTTTAAAAGTACAGTTCCATCAGAAAACACAATATCCCTAGCCAAAGTACGACCAAAAATGCGCTCCCTAAGCGACGGTCCCACACCAGAAATATCATCTAAAGCGCGCATTTCAATAAACGCATCCGTTCCACAATCCTGCTCGTGAATAACACAATCTTGAGCAACATCTACCAAGCGACGCGTCAAATACCCTGCGTTTGCTGTCTTTAGTGCAGTATCTGACAATCCCTTTCGAGCACCGTAAATAGAGTTAAAATACTCATCAGAGCGCAACCCTTCCTTAAAGTTAGAAATAATTGGATGCTCAATAACAGTACCGTCGTGACGCGCAATCAATCCTCGCATTCCCATAAGCTGTCTAAGCTGTCCTTTTGCACCTCTTGCTCCAGAAACCGCCATTAGGTAAAGAGAGTTTAAAGGCTTTCCTGGAACTTCTTGAGCGATACGCTCCATCATATGATAAGCCACAGACTCAGAACACTTCGTCCACGCATCTGTAATTCGGTTATACCGCTCACCAAAAGTGATCAATCCGTCCAAATATTGCTGATGGTACTCTTGGATTAACTTTTCTGTTTCTTTTACCAAAGAATCTTTTTCTGGAGGAACCAAAAGATCATCTTTTCCAAAAGAAATTCCTCCGACGGTAGCGTATTTAAATCCTAGTTGCACTAAAGCATCAGCAAACCCAGTTGTTGCCGGCGCCCCACAAAACCGATGCACTTGCCCTATAACTTCATTAATTTCTTTTGAACTTAAATTTCGGTTCAAAGATGAAAAGGAAATTTTTGGATGTCTTGGAACTACGTCCCAAAAAATTAATCGCCCAGGCGTTGTAACTTCACGAGAACTCTTCAGATTTCCCTGCTCGTCCAACATCTCAACCCTTGCTTGAATAACAGCGTGAAGAGAAACAGATTTTTTTTCTAATGCCATTAATACTTCTGAAAAAGAGGAAAACGCCATACCTTCCCCTTTTTCTTGACTGCGCTCTAAGGTGAGGTAATACAACCCCAACACCATGTCCTTACTGGGAACTATCACAGGCTCTCCACTAGCCGGACTTAAAATATTATTAGTAGACATCATCAAAACTCTAGCTTCAATCTGCGCTTCCAGAGAAAGAGGAACATGCACCGCCATTTGGTCTCCATCAAAGTCCGCGTTATAAGCCGCGCACACCAAAGGATGAAGTTGGATCGCCTTTCCTTCAATCAAAACAGGTTCAAACGCTTGAATACCCAAACGGTGCAACGTCGGTGCACGATTTAAAAGCACTGTACGCTCTTGAATAACCTCTTCTAGAATATCCCAGATTTCTGGCCTTTCTCGCTCTACCATTCGTTTTGCAACTTTCACACTGCTTGCAAGACCGTATCGCTCTAATTTTGCATATACATAAGGTTTAAACAGCTCTAAAGCCATTTTTTTAGGCAAACCACATTGATCTAACCTAAGCTCAGGCCCCACCACAATGACAGAACGCCCTGAATAATCTACTCGTTTCCCCAAAAGATTTGAACGAAACCGTCCATGCTTTCCTCTAAGCATGTCAGACAAAGACTTTAAAGGCCGCTTATTGGTGCCCGTTATAGGACGCCCCCTGCGCCCATTATCAAAAAATGCATCAACTACTTCTTGTAACATACGTTTTTCATTGCGAATAATCACGTCTGGAGTTTGCATTTCCATCAATTTTTTAAGACGATTATTCCGATTCAACAAACGACGATAGAGGTCATTTAGATCTGAAGTGGCAAAACGCCCTCCATCTAGAGGAACCAATGGCCGCAAATCAGGAGGAATAACAGGAATTACATCCAAGATCATCCATTCAGGACGCGTATTAGACCCCACAAACGCTTCTACAAGTTTTAACTGTTTTATGATACGCTTACGTTTGAATTCTGAAACAGAGCCTTCAAGTTGAGAACGAAGCTTAGCGCGCATTTGTTGAAAATCCAAATTTTCCAACATTTCCTTAAGCGCTTGAGATCCTGACCCTACAACAAAATTTCCAATTCCATATTCTTGACAAAATTTGTTGTATTCTGCATCTGTTAATACCCGACCATAAGCAAGAGGTGTCAATCCTGGATCTAAAACCACTTGCCCTTCAAAATATAAAATACGTTCAAGCGTTTTTATCGTCATATCCAATAGTGTGGCAATTCTGCTTGGAAGAGAACGAGAAAACCAAATATGAGCAACCGGAGAGGCCAGCTCAATATGCCCCATGCGCTCTCTTCGAACCTTAGTTTGAGTGACTTCAACGCCACACCGTTCACACACAGCCCCCCTATACTTCATACGCTTGTACTTTCCGCACAAACATTCATAATCTTTGATGGGACCAAAAATTCTCGCACAAAATAGACCATCTTTTTCCGGCTTAAACGTTCTGTAGTTTATAGTTTCTGGTTTTTTCACTTCCCCATAAGACCAAGAGCGAATTTGATCTGGACTAGCGATAGAAATTCTTATCCCATCAAAATCCGTGGGAGTTCCAGGGCGATAAGAAACCGCCTCAAACATATCGTGGCAAGTTTCTTGCGTTAATGGAGCAACTACCGGAGAATCGTTGACTTCACTTTGCTCTGTATCTTTTGGTCTTGTATCATCATAAAAATTTTCTGAAGAAACTTCCTGCTTCATGGCCCAAAATCCATCTTGATTTTCTATACTCATTAATAATTCTCCCTTCTACGCTGCAGAACAATCGATTGCATTTTTTTGCACATACTCCACGTTTAAGCACAACGTACGAAGTTCTTTGACCAAAACATTAAAAGATTCTGGAAGCGTTGATACAGAAGATTCCATGTTTTTAATGATAGACTTAAACATCGCCATTCTTCCGTCCAAATCATCAGATTTAACAGTAATCATTTCCAAAAGTATTTTTGCCGCTCCATAAGCCTGCAATGCCCACACCTCCATTTCTCCAAACCGCTGACCTCCAAATTGAGATTTTCCTCCCAAAGGTTGCTGAGTTACCAATCCATAAGGCCCTACAGAGCGCGCATGAATTTTATCATCTACCAAATGGTCAAGCTTTAACATATACATGATACCCACTGTTACAGGACGATCAAAAGGTTCTCCCGTTTTTCCATCGTAAAGACGCTCTTGCCCTGATAAATGAAGCCCCAAAGATTGAAATAACTCTTCAATGTCTGAAACCTTAGCACCTTCAAAAACCGGTGTTGCCATAGGCATCCCCTTACACGTTCCTTCTGCCAACTTCATCAAAGCTTCTAGAGACATCTCTTGAATTTTTTGAACAAGATCCGGCTTCTTATAGACGTCGCAAAGCCCCTTCCTTAAGAAAGTTTCTCCTTGCTCAGCGTCCATAAAGACTGCTTGTTTTAAAACCTCTTTTACTTTTTTTCCAAAATTCAAAGAGGCCCATCCAAGGTGGGTTTCTAACGTCTGCCCCACGTTCATACGCGAAGGAAGCCCTAATGAGTTCAAAACAATATCAACCGGAGTCCCATCTTCTAAATAAGGCATATCCTCTTGAGGAACAATCACAGAAACAACCCCCTTGTTTCCGTGACGTCCGGCCATTTTATCTCCTGGTTGCAATTTTCTCTTGACCGCCAAAAATACCTTGACTATTTTCAAAACTCCAGCAGGTAATTCGTCACCCCGGCTAACACGACCAACCTTTTGCTCACACTGCTCTTCAAGCTTTCTAATATTCTCGTTATATTTAGAACGCAAAATTCCTAGCCGTTCCCCTTCAGGACTTTTTGAATCTAAATGAAACGTTCTCCATCTTCCTGCTTCTATTTCTGGGGTCCACAATGACTTTTCAATACAAAGACGTCGCTGATATTTTTCAACAAGCTCTTTAGTACTTTTTTTCATGATACGCTCAAGAATATTTTTCTCAATATCTTTTTCTTGAATTAATTGTGCTATTTTTTGTCGCTCAATAATCAAAGACCTTTCGTCTTTTTCTACCCCTGCACGACAAAAAATTTGTACATCGCACACTACTCCCCGCATCCCAGAGGGAACACGCAACGAACTATCCTTTACATCTGAAGCTTTGTCCGCAAAAATCGCCCGCAACAATTTTTCTTCGGAACTTAACGTAGTTTCAGCGCGAGGACTGACTTTTCCAACCAAAATATCGCCAGGCTCTACTTCTCTTCCGATATGAATAATTCCAGACTGATCTAGGCGCGCCAACATTTCTTCTGGAACACCAGGAACATCAATAGTAATTTCCTCTGCTCCTAATTTTGTATCTCGTACAATAACTTCTAGTTCTTCAATATGAAGCGTTGTAAACGTATCTTCTTTTATCAAACGATTTGAAATAACAATAGAATCCTCAAATCCATACCCGTACCAAGGCATGAATGCAACAAGAACGTTACTTCCTAAGGCAAGCTCTCCTTGATCCATAGCACATCCGTCAGCAATAATGCTTCCTTCCGTTACTCTTTGCCCCACGCTGACCACAGGTTTTTGGTGAATACATGTTCCAGAATTAGAACGACGAAACTTAGTTAACTTGTAAATATCAATTAACGAATCTTTCTCTTGATTATCAGGAATAATTACAATGCACCGAGCGTCAACACTATCTACAATTCCTCCGCGCTTTGCGTGAATGATAGCTCCAGAATCTCTTGCCACTAACGCTTCTAGCCCTGTCCCCACCAAGGGAGCCTGACTTTTCATTAAAGGAACTGCTTGACGTTGCATGTTAGACCCCATAAGCGCACGATTCGCATCGTTATTTTCTAAAAACGGAATCAAAGCTGCCGCAACAGAAACAATTTGCTTTGGAGAAACGTCAATAAAATTCACATCTTTTACGGGAACCAAAACGTACTCTCCCGCTTTTCTGGTTCGAACAAGAGGTCCTCTTAAGCACCCATCTTCATCTACTTCCGCATCTGGCTGTGCAACATAAGCACTTTCTTCTTCCATAACTGAAACATAAACAACGTCTTGAGTAACGCGACCGTCTATCACACGCCGATAAGGCGTTTCTAAAAAGCCATACTTATTAACCCTGGCATAAACTGCCATAGAATTAATCAGTCCAATGTTTCCTCCTTCAGGAGTCTCCACAGGGCAAATACGACCATGTTGACTTGGATTAACGTCACGAACATCAATACCTGCCCGTTCTTTCGTCAACCCCCCTGGCCCCAAAGCTGATAACCGCCGCTTGTGATTAACAGAAGAAAGGGGGTTTGTTTGGTCCATAAACTGCGACAGCTGAGAAGTTCCGAAAAATTCCTTGATGACGGAAGAAATAGCTCGAGCGTTAACAAAATCATTAGGCATTGCTTGCTCTAAATCAATGGCACTCATACGTTCTCTGATTCCGCGTTGCATACGAAGCAACCCTGAACGATACTGCGCCTCTAAAAGCTCCCCCACTGAGCGCACACGACGATTTCCCAAACTATCGATATCGTCTACAAACCCTTTTCCTTCTTTAAGGTCGAGTAAACATCGAATAATTTCAATAAAATCCTCCTTACACAAACAGGTTTGAGAAAGAGGAGACGTTAATTTTGGCAATCGAGCATTCATTTTTAAACGCCCAACCTCTGCCAAACTATACCGATCTGGATTAAAAAATAAATTTTGAAAAAATGCGTACATCACTTCCAGTGTAGCATTTTCTCCGGGGCGCAAAATACTATAAATCTCCTCCAACGCATCTTTACGGGAAAGGTTTTTATCTGCCAACAAAGTATTACACAAAGGAGCACTACTGCTTATATGATCCATAGAAAGCACTTGAAGCTCGCTGCAAGATGCGTGTAAAATTTTCTCTAGAAGCTCTTTTGTTACTTCTTCTCCCGCTTGACCTAATCGCTCCCCTGTGTCCAAAGAAAAAAGATCGTCAGCAAGACAACGACCGATTATTTGACCAATATCTGCCCTTACATGTTTAATTTGCTTTTTTTGAAGTAAGGATAAAAACCGCTGAGTTAAACGCTCTCCCGCTGCAGCAACTACCTCCCCTGAATCCGCATCTATCAAGTCTTGAGTAAGAATAACATTGTGCCATCCCTTTGGATTGAAGTCGCATACCCACTCTCCACCGCTCAAAATCCAGCGCTCTGTTTCATAAAATCGATGCAGAATCTCACTACGAGACATCCCAGGGGTCAACCAAGACTCTTGCTCTTGCTCTTGCTCTTGCTCAAATTCTTGGTCCGAATTCAGTGCCATCATCAAAGTCGTCACTAAGAATTTTCTCTTACGGTCAATGCGAACGTACAACAAATCTTTTGGACTAAATTCAAAATCAATCCAAGCTCCCTGGAAAGGAATAACACGAGCCACATAGCTCTTAACTCCATGATGACCAGAATCTTTATCAAAAAAAACTCCCGGAGATCGCTGTATTTGTGAAACAACAACACGCTCTACCCCATTGATAACAAAAGTTCCTTCTGGAGTCATAATTGGGACGTCGCCCAAGTAAGTATCTTGCTCTCTTACTTCTTTAATCTCCCGTTTTCCGTCTACTACCTCAAACAACGTTAACCGAAGACGCACTTTCAAAGAAGATGCATAAGTCAAGCCTTTTTGACGAACCTCATCGATATCAAATTTAGAGGGCTCTAAAGTATAATAATCCAAATCAAGTTGAGCACGTTCCGAAAAATCCTGTATAGGAAAAAAGCTCATCAAGGCACCCTGAAGTCCTTCTCGCTTTCTCTGATTCCAAGGCACATCTTTTTGCAAAAAATCATCATAAGATTGCTTTTGTAGCTCTATTAAACTAGGAATTTCCATAAACTCTGGAAAACGAGAAAAACCGTACCGAAGCCGCTTCGGAGCCAAACCAAATGCTCCATGGTCTACCATAATCTCTCCCTAAAGTAAGTAAATTTAAATTTTTAACCTCTCTAAAATTTAAATTTTTAACCTCTCTATTTCGGATCTATTTTTCATAAAAAAGTCTTCCCCGATAAAAATAAAAATCACCGTAAACACTTCTTACAAAAATAGCAATCTATAAAAAGGTCAAAAAGACACCCCCTTTATAATGCTCGCTTTAAACTAACTTGCATTTTTCAAGAGGATAATCCTTTCTTATCCACACAAAAACAGCTTACTCTACAGAAATGACAGCACCAATATCTTTGAATTTTTGAGCAATCTTATCTGCATCTGCCTTCGAAATATCAGCTTTTACAACAAAATCTGGGGTCTCTGACGCAGCTTTCGCTTCTCCCAATCCAAGCCCAGTAATGGCACGAATTTCCTTAATCACTTCGAGTTTTTTGGATCCCACACCTTTCAAGATCACCTTAAATTCTGTTTGTTCTTCTACCGCCGCACCAGCAGATGCCGCACCAGGAGCAACCATCGCAATAGGAGCAGAGGCAGAAACCCCCCAATGTGACTCAAGCTCTTTTACCAAAGCTGCCACTTCCAAAATAGTTAGCGTATCTAGCTGCTCACGAATTTGTAATAATTTTGCGTCCATAATCTAAAATCCCCTTGTTCAAGTTTAATCTATATTTTTTTTCTGATGCGAATCCAAAACGGTTAGCATGCCTTTTGACGGAGCTTGAAGAACAGAAAGAAACTTTCCTGCCACAGCATTGAAAAGACACAACACCTTTGCTCGCAATTCCCCCAATGATGGCAAAGAAGATAACTCTAGAATTTCTTTCTCAGAAAGAAAAACACCATCTAATCGTCCTAAAACTATTCGAAACCGCTCTTTTTGCTCTTTAGCAAAATCAACGGAAACCTTTGATAACGAAACAGGATCCTTTGAAAGAAGTACCGCAGTAGGAAATCGAAAAGCATTTAAAAATTCTACATCTTCTCCCAATGCTTTTTTTGCCAGCGTATTTTTTACTACTTCAAACGTTCCCCCGACATCTCGAACTTTCCTTCGAAATCCAGAAATAGACTTCGCGTTTAATCCAGAATGTGTCACAACTAACATACACGAACTCTGGCATACATTTTTACGCAAACGATCAACACAATCTTTCTTAGCTAAACGATCCATGTACCCTCCCAAACCATGCACGTAATCAACGTACAGTAAATCACGATTTTATATTTAATACAAGCCCACTAAATTAAATTTTTACCCACAAGCAAAATCCCATAGTGCTAGAAATTCCTTTTTTCTTTACAAATTCTCCTTTGCTTTCTGAAGGGCGTAACTTTTGCAAAGCGTGATAGACACATAAAAAGTTTTCTTCTAAAGCGCTAGACGAAAAACTAAGCCTCCCCATCAATCCATGAACGATTCCTGCTTTTTCTGGCCTAATCTCAACTTGGCCAAATTTAGCATTTCTTACTGCTTGCCCAACATCTTTTGTAACTGTGTTTGTTTTAATAGTTGGCATCAATCCACGAGGCCCCAAAATACGTCCTAATGTTCCCACTTCTGCCATTAAATTGGGAGTAGCAATACAAAAATCAAAATCTACTTTTCCCTTTTTCACTTCTTCAATAAGGTCACTTCCCCCTACGATGTCTGCCCCTGCAGAACGCGCTTCTTGAGCGTCTCCATGATCTGCAAAAACTGCAACACGCAAAGTCTTTCCCGTTCCGTGAGGTAAAGGAATCAGTGAACGAATCGCCTGATCGCTCTTAGCAGTGTTTACGTTACACTTAAACACAAACTCAACGCTCGGATCGAACTTAACCCCTCCTTGCCCTAACTTTCCTCTTTCTTGAAGTAAACTCACGGCATCAGAAAGTGAATACGCGGCTTGAAAATTAATCCCCTCATCCCTAAGCTGTAACCGTCTTGTCGTATTTCGTTTCATAACCTTTCCTATCAATCTTTTATTTCAATACCCAAAGAACGCGCAGAACCTTCCAAAGTGCGCACCGCAGAAGCCACGTCATAAGCATTCATATCTTCCATTTTAAATGCTGCGATTTCCTCAAGCTGAGTGCGACTCAACGTGGCAACAGGCCCACTTTTTCCTGTAGAACTGCTTCCTTTTTGTATAGAAGCTGCCTTTTTTAACAAATAACTTGCTACCGGTTTCGTAACACGAAAATCAAACTTACGATCTCCGTAAACATCAATCAACACCTTCACAGGAGCACCTTTTTCAAGATGCTGAGTTTTAGCGTTAAACGCTTTACAAAAATCTTGAATATTCAACCCATGCTGCCCTAAAGCTGGCCCCACAGGAGGTTTCGGCGTTGCTTCCCCTGCCCCAATCTTTAAACGAATGGTACGCACAGGAACTCTTTTTTTAGATTCTTTTGATATTACAGTCATCCACTACTCCTCAATGATTTCAACTTGATCGAACCCTAGCTCCACCGCTGTCAACCGCCCTAAAATAGAAATAGAAACCTTAACGCGCTGCTTAAGAAGGTCCTTAGATTCGATCATTCCTTCCATCGTAGAAAACAATCCGCCAGAAATTCTCACCATCTTCCCCACTTCCAGCGCATGACAAACATCAGAAGGAGCCACCGCTTCACTGGCCTGATGAAGAATTTTATCTACCTCCTCATCACTTAAACATTGAGGTCCCGAATCATTCCCAAGAAAACCAAGAACTCTTGCAGTGTTACGCACCACATCACTCACAGCATTCGTTAAATTCAAACGGACAAAAACGTACCCAGGAAACAACTTTTCATCAACCAGCTGACGGATTCCCCTACGTACTACCTCTACTTTCTTTGCCACTACCAGTGTCTGATACGTATCATGCCAAAGCTTGGCATCCTTTAGCTGCTTTTCCACTTCTAAAGCGATAGAAGCCTCTGCATTAGAAACCACACGAAGAATGTACCAACGAAGAGCATCAATCGTAGCCATATCCTAGCCCCCATCGTAACGCTCCAATAATCGTCTGATCCACAACCAAAAAAAAGACAGAAAACGTAAGTGCGAGAACAAAAACGATAATTACGTTAAAAACAACCTCACCACGCTTCGGCCATTCGACCCGCTTAACTTCGGTAAATACACTCAATATAAAATCATGAGCTTGTTTATACCACCCTAGCATTTTTGAACTGCTTTCATTTCTTAGCTCTCAGATTAAAGGATTTTTTTTTGCACGTCAAGCCTTCTAATCGCTTTAACGCCCATCTTATTTATTTTATAAAGAAACAATGCTATTTTTTTTCTAGATTTTCTTTTAAGGCAGGTTTTTTTGCCTTCTCTTCATCAATATTTTTAATTTTATTCACTTTAGATTCTAAACGAACCAAAGTTGCCATTAACAAACAATCTCCCATAAAAATAGCCCCTACGATTACGGTGAGTTTTGTAAAAACACTTTCTCCCCCACCCGCTCCACGAAGAGAAACACTTTCAGCTCCAAAATCTTCTCCTTTTTGCAGCAAAATAATACTCACCATAAAAATCGTCACAATAATGTGAAAAATCATCAAAACAACTATCATATTACGTCTCTTTATTCTTTTCTTTCTACGAAGAATACAAGATCTTTCTTAAAGAGTAAAGATCTTTCCATTGGTTTACAAAAATTTTACATCACTTATTAGATTGTAATTTATTTATTTTTAATTTTTTTTTCTTTTTAAAGAACAACACAAAAATAAGAGATATTAAAAAAGTCATTAATTCGATATTAACCAAAGTGAAACCATAGCCCCCCCCAAGTACTTCTCCGTTTTAGTTTTTTTTATGATGAGATAATTTTTATAAACACCAAAGCCTTCGTTTTTTTAGAAAAACTGAAATAGTGTGATTAGCATTGATGCTTAGAAGCACTATTTGTCGGTCTTAAAAAGATTTTTTCCTTTTAGAGAAGATTGAGGTGCGTTAGAAAAGTTTGGCACAAAGAAGCTCTGCTTTTTTGAAGGAACCTGCTCAGTTCTTAGGTTTATTTCGTTATCACCTTTACTGGGTAAAATAGGCCGGGGTAAAAAATGACTTGGTGAAATCACTTGACCTGGCAAAATAGGTCGAGGTAAAAACTGACTTGGTGAAATGACTTGACCTGGTAATTGATTTGGTGAAAAAGTATGTTTTTTGGCAGGATATTGCTGGGTATTAAGGATGTTTTTCTCAGGATGTTGCTGGGTATTAAGAATATCAGGATATTGCTGGGTATTAAGGATGTTTATTTCTGTGCTGCTTTGTTTAGGCGAAAAATCCTCTAAAACGATCAAATTTCTGAAAAGGTTCGATTTTTTTAAGACATGGGCTTCCGCCAAAATTTTCTTTTCTTCGCTTTCTTTAATCCCAATCTTGGTGCTAAGGCGTTCGATTTTTTTGCTTAATTTGTCTATATCTTCAGATATTAAAGGATAAGCAGAATCTATCTCATTTTTAATTTTTTCAGTATAAGACAAAAAACTATTTACAACTTCAGAACAAGTGTTTTCTATGTACGAAGATAACTCGTTTCCCAAACCTAGAGCATTTTTTCCTTGAGTTTCCAAAAAATGCTCGGCTTGTATTTTTCCTATTTTTGTTTCTTCCAGTGCAGAAAAATCCAAGTCTCCCTTTTCTGGAAATTTAATAATATTTTCGATAGAATTAAAGAAAAATTTCTTAAACTCTTCCATTGCTGCTTTTGTCGAAAAATCAGGAAGCTTATAAGAATAAAGATCTTTTGCCATCCCAGAAAGGTTCAAAATATATGCTTTTAATTTCAAAGCATTAAATGTCGTTTGGTACACTTGTTTTTTTAAGATTTTTTTCTCCGTCTCAGTTAAAGATTGGTCAAAATCAATCTCAGGAAATTGAATTTTTTTAGAAGAAGGATCCAAAATTTCAGAAAAAACTTTTTGTAAAGATTCTTCTATGACTCGATAAGACTGGCCTCCCGCGTGAGCACAAGCGCTTAATAAACTCAAATATAAAAAAAAATTTTTCATAAGAATCAATAATATTAAAACATTACTACTTAATTGTAAAATAAAAAAGTATATTTTTTATAAATGTATATTTAAAAAATTTTTTGTGATTTTTTTTATGAATCTGATTTGATTTTTTATTATGAAAATAAGTCAAATTATCCATTATTCAAGACTCCTTGCTCAGTTTATAGATCTATCTTAGACAAAAAATTATCTCAACAGTATCGTTAATTTTTGTAAAGATAAAAAAATATTTTTCTCTAAGAGTAACGAATTTTCAAGAAAATCTTGAGAATTTCAGCGCATAAAAATAATGAACTTTTGATTACACTGTATTACATAATTAAAATCAAAAAATTAATAATAAATTTACAAATTCTATTATTTTATAAAATAAACACCTATACAAAATAACAATTTTTCTCTTTCAAAAAAAAGAAATTCATGGCATAATTCCCGGTATATGCTTTTATTGTATCTTGAAACTTTTTTGCCCTCTAAACAAATCTTATTAAACGAAGTTGTTAATGAACAAGAACTAAAACAACACGCAGCGCAATACGTTTCCTTACTCCAAAATGGTATACCTGTTTTGCTTTATGGAGAAATTGGGGTGGGGAAAACAACCTGGGTTCGAAGCCTTTTACAAACCGCTCTTGGAAAAGATCTTCGAGTCAGCAGTCCGACATTTTCTTTGATGATCCCCTATACTTGGAATGATCAAACGATTTGGCATATTGATCTTTATCGCCTAGAAAAAAATCCAGATCGTTTAAAAAGTTTAGGAATAGAAGACTACTTACATCACAATATTTGTCTTATAGAATGGGCAGACTATTTAGGGTATCTTTACCCTGAAACTTACGTGCGTTTTGAACTTCAATACACTAGCGCCCATCAAAACAGAATTTTAAAAATTTCATGGTGCACGTAACGATACACTTATTTTCTTATCTAATAAAAAAACAAGTTGACGCTTTAGGAAGGTAAACGCTTCAAAGCGTGTCGCACATAGGCTTCTGCGTCCACATCTTTTTCTTCTTTTGTGATTTGCTGCAATACGTTTAATGCAATCCTAGATTCGTATCCCAAAGCGCACAATGCTTGTAGCGCTGTTTTTACTTCCTCATCGCACTGAACTCTTACTGAATCCTCTTGCATTACCGTTTGTTGAAGTTCTTGAATAATACGACTTGCTAACTTTGCACCAATCCCGGGAATCATCTTAAACCGTGAAAAATCCTGCTGTTGAATGGCACCATAAAGCTGGCTTACGTCATCAAAAAAAGATAGAATGCTTAAAGCTACTTTTGGCCCTAAACCTGGAACTTTTTGTAATTGCAAAAAAGCACTTTGCTCTTTTAAAGACTCAAATCCATACAACTCACTTTGGTGTTCTTTCATCACTGTTTCAATCCACAAGCTTACAGTATCCCCCCAACGTTCTAGCTGACGATGATTGACGTACACCACATAGCCTATTCCTTGGATTTCCAATATAATAATTGGCGATTTTCGCCTAATAATACGCCCACTAAGATACCCAATCATTCTGAACACTCTTTTAAGAGATAATGTTGAAAACTCTTCCACACACTTTCTTCTGTCTCTTTTAAATTACCAGGAGCTATGCGCACAATGTTTCCTAAACTAAGGTCATTGTACGCTTTTTCCACAGCACAGTGAATAGAAAAATTCCTCTGATCTAAGTAATTTTTTTGAGAAGAGTCGCGCCTCTGGCATCGCGCATAACTTTCTGTGGGAACTGATTGCAATACAAAAGTAAGTCCTGGAATAATGTATGCTTCTAATTGCTCGTGAAGCAACTGAATAAACTCAAAATCCAGTCCCCCTATACCCCCTTGATAGACAAAAGTAGAATGAATAAATCGATCACACAAGACCCAAAACCCCTGTGCCAAAGCTGGCGCGATGACTTGGGCCCAATGATGGTGTCGCGCAGCAATAAATAAAGCACATAATGACTTTGGTGCTAGATCAGGTGTGCGCAAAATCATGGTACGGAGCGTTTCTCCCAAAGCGGTTCCTCCTGGCTCTCTCGTAACATAAACTGGCCCGTGTTCTTGCTTTAAGCGGTGGTATAATTTTTGAATTTGAACACTCTTTCCAGCGCCATCCCCCCCTTCAAAAGTAATAAATTTCTTAACATTCATGAATTCGATCTCCTTTAATCTTCTAAGTTTTACCTCTATTTATTTTTTTATTAAAACCCTAATTTATACAAAACTTTTCTCCACCAACTTTTTAAAATGACATCTCGATTTCCGTAAAGATGAAAAACTTTTTTGGGCTTTTCTGGAATCAAAACTTGCACTTCTCCCAAAAGCTCTCCCTTGCGTACTGGAGCATAAACTCCATTATAATATATAATTTTAACTTTTACGTCCTTTAACTGATATTTAGGAATACAAATAGAAATAGGCTTAGGTGTGTAAAGCCCAACTTTTTGATTTAAGCCAAAAACAGGAATTTCCTTTACAACAGAATTCATTTTAAAAAGATTGATAGTAACAAAGCGATCAAAAGCCCAATTAAGCAATGAACCCGCTTGATGAAATCTCTCTTGTTCCGTTTTCATTCCATTTAATACCACAATAAATCGTTGCGCATTTCGTTGCGCAGAAGCAACGATTCCGTATCCACCCGCTTGAGTTTTTCCAGTTTTCATTCCATCTGCAATTCCTTTTCGGACAAGGAGATTTTTCGTCCACTGGCGAACCTTGTTAAAGGTAAAGTCTTTTGATTTAAAATAAGGATAATATTCTGGAAAATCTTGAAAAATTCGCAGCGCTATACAAGCCAAATCTTGACAAGTAGTTTTATGCTCAAGATCAGGAAGCCCCGAAGAGTTGGTAAAATGAGTATTTTTCGCCCCCAAACCTTTTGCAACTTGATTCATATGCTGAGCAAATTGAGGCTCGCTTCCCGAAAAAGCTTCAGCAAATGTAGTACTAGCATCATTTCCAGAACAAACGATAATTCCTAAAACAAGATCTTTTAGAAGAACGTTTTGATGAGGAATCAGCATCATACGCGACCCTTCTTTCTGAGTGGCATTTTTTGAAACAAAAAGTGAACTGTCCCACTGAAAGTGCCCTTTACGTACCGCGTCAAACAAAATATATAATGTAAGAAGTTTCGTCATAGAAGATGGAACAATAAACGCACTAGAATTTTTATCAAATAACACCTCTCCAGAATCCGCGCTCACAACCAAGGCAAACGGCGCACTAGTGTGAACAAGGGGGGGCATAGTAAAATTTTTAGATAAAGCATTTTTCGAAAACGCGAAAAAAAATAAAAAGTTGAAAAATATGAAAAAAAATTGCATATATAATCTTTATCCTCCTTTAAGATAAGGGTACTACAACTGCTGACATATGGTTTTTTTTAAAGAAATTTATTACCTTTTGTGCTTGAGATTGGTTCAAAAAAGGCCCTAAAAGTATCATAAAAGGCTTATGTCCTGAGTTTTGAACTTTTTTGATTCCAGAACATATCCAATGAAAAGTATTGCTCTGCACTCTTACCCAGGTTGCTTCATCAAAAGACAAGTGCGCAACAGACACATAAATTTTTTTTGTAACAAGAGCTTTTTGAATATTTTTTTTTGATCTTACGCTTTCTATATTTTTTATAACCAACTCGTTTTGAATTTTTGGTTTTGACCTTTCGATTGCTATTTTTTTCAAAGATACAGATCTACCAGAATCCAAATGTACTCTATTTGCTTTACAAGAATTTGAACCAGGGGAAGAAGGAAAATCGTTTTGATAATTTTGACACAATTTTCTTACTTCCGGCAGTAAGTCTGACAAACTGTTCCACTTTAAAGAAATATTTTTTGCCAATTCTGTCAACACTTTACTTTCTCTTTCTAGTGCGTAAATGCGAACCGGGGCAGTGCCTTCATGAAAAAACCCTAAAACTTTGGCAGCCTGCACAGATACATCAATAACTCTTCCTTTTATAAAGGGGCCTCTATCGGTCACTGCAACCAAAACGCAGCGATTATTTTTAAGGTTATGCACCTGAACAACAGAAGGAAGAGGAAGAGTTTTATGAGCTGCTGTCATTTTATGCATATTGTAGGTTCCCCCCATAGCGTCCAGTCCGTTATGCTCGCCATCGTTAATGCCATAATACGAAGCAACACCTTCTTCCTTTAGGTGATAGTGACTTTGGGGATAGTACCACACCCCCTTAATAAGATAGGGAGCCTGAGTCCCCTTTTTTTGGATTTGAGGCCTTTTTACTTCTTCACAAGGATCGCAACCGACCAACATCACGCAAAGCGCGCTGGCAATTCCCCACCATACCTTTCTTTTTCCCATGCCTTTATTCAAATTTCAAGATTGAATAACATTGTCCCAGACTCGATGAACATCATCATGCTGATTTAGTGCAGTATGTAACTGATCTAATTTTTCATACGATTCCGCATCGGGCAACTCTACCCAATGATGAGGCCACCACACGGCTTGAACTTCCTTTGCCGCTCCAAATCCCTTTTCTAATTCTTCAGCAACTTGGTGCAACTGCTCTAATACACAAAAAAGCACACACGCTTCCTCTGCCTCCTCTACATCTTGAATACCTGCATCTAGAGCAGAAAGTATCAGTTTTTCTTTTTGAATTGTTTTTACGTCGTATAAAATCATACCTTTACGTTCAAACATAAAGCCCACTGTGTTAGAATCAGTCATTCTTCCACCGTTTTTATGAAATAAGGTACGAATATCACACGCACTGCGATTACGGTTATCTGTGATTACATCTACAATTAACGCACTGTTTGCCGGTCCTAACCCTTCGTAACGAATACTTTCATATATACGATCTTCTTGATTATTTCCCTTTAATATTCTTGCAATATTTGCATTTGGGACATTGGCTTGTTTGGCTTTTGCTATGGCAGAACGCAAAGCGGGATTAGCAGTCATGTCTCTTCCCCCCCCTTCTTGAATTGCCACACTAATTTCTCTGAGGAATTTTCCAAACATTTTTGAACGTTTTGCATCTTGGGCATTTTTACGATGCATAATATTTTTAAATTGTGAATGTCCTGCCATAGGCTTTACGTAAGGTTCGTATCGAATTTCTCTGATATCCTAACCTAAATTTTTATCCTTGCCAACAAGGACTGCTCATTAAATTATTTTAAAGAAAATCCACATTTCTTTAAAAAGTTACGATTGATTAGAAGTATTGAAAAGATTAGACTGTTAAGAAGACTTTACTATATTAATTATAGCCTTTCCTTAAACTTTCTCTTGATATTCAAGCAAAAGTTTCATAGAATCTATGATATTATTTTTGTTACCAAGGAAGGATTCTATACCATGGAAATTCAAAAAAGAGAAAAAATGAATCTTTTTTCGGTCATTGCTTTTGTTATCGGATTGCAACTAGGTTCTGCCTTGTTTTTGTTGCCAGAGCAGTTAGGCGTTTATGGTTCTTGGGGAGCTTTAAGCTGGATAGTCAGCGGATTGGGAGCGTTAAGCTTAACGCTTATTTTTTCTGTACTTTCAAAAACAGATCCTGCTTTCGGAGGACCTTCTGTTTATATTGAAAAAGCGTTCGGAAAATCTGCAGGATTTTATAGCACATGGGCCTATTGGTTTATTTCTTGGTTTAGTTCCGTTCCCTTGCTTTTGCTTGCAATTTCTAGCTTAGAATCTGCACTAGGGTGTCAGTTCTCGTTTTCCTTAAAAATAATGACAGGTGCGGCTATGCTTGCAGGGGTCAGCGTTCTAAACCTCTACGGAGCAGTTATTTCAGGATGGGGGGAAATTATATTTGCCCTATTTAAAGTACTTCCTTGGATTGTTATTCCCGTGATAACAATAGCTAAATACGGATGGGGTACAGGGGTCTGGAGTGTCAGTGAACCACCTTTACGCGCACTAAGCGCTTCAAGTTTACTGACTTTTTGGGGATTTGTTGGACTAGAAGCAAGCACAACGATCACGGACGTGGTCAAAAATCCTAAAAGAAACCTTCCTCTTGCTCTTTTTTTTGGAACCGCTTGCGTCCTTTGTATTTACTTTATCAACACTTGGATTATTATGAGCTCTACTTCATTCAAGCCGGGGATTAACCCATTAACAGAGCTAATTAAAAACTTGTTTGGGCCTTGGGGGAACACTGGTTTTTCTCTGACTGCCATGATGATGTGTTTGGGAACCCTTAACTCTTGGCTTTTAGCTTCTGGCCAAATGATTTCGGTTGCCTTGCGTAGCGGTCTTATTAACGTCAAACCTTCCAAAATAGACCCCACCGCTTTTGGAGTTTTAGTTACTGCTTTTATGCTGGCAGGAACTACATTTTTGATTCAAATTCAAAAATCAGAAGGCGTTTTGGGACAGGTGATTGAATTGTGTTGTTCAATTTTTATTATGATTTACCTTGCATGTCTTGCAGCATTAATTCGTTTTATTCTTTACAAAAAAGTTCAGGTATCTTGGTGGTTCTGGGGAGTAATGTTAGTCGCTGGTGGATTTTCTGTTTGGTCCCTCTATACAGTGCCTTTATCTTTCTGGATTGTTCCTGGGGTTTTGTTTATAACGGGAAGGCTCATCAAGGGACGTTTTATAGATACAAGTATTACTCTTCGTTGAAACTTAAAATTAATTAAATTAGCAAACAATTTTAATCTTTTAATGATTTAGATTTTTTATTTTTTTTTAAAAATTTTACCGTTTTTCTCTTTTTTGGGCGCAGACGATCCCAAAAGTTAATCGTTAACTTAGGAGCTTCATCTTTTTTTTTATCTTCATCCGAATTAGAATCCCTAAAAACACTTTCAACACCGTACCCTAAAAGACCTGCCCCTTGAAATGAAACTCTGGAGCGATCAGAAGACCCTCTACTTGCAGAAATAAGAGAAGCCCCTCTTCCGTAATTATCTGAATCATATGAACGCGAACGACGTGATTCAGATTCTTCGTATTTACTACGTTTTGATTCCCCTGATAACGCCTGAATAATTTTCTTAATAAGTGGAGTATTTTCATTCCATTGAGGATCTTTACTTTTATAATCTTTTTTTTCAAGATACCTTAAAAGTTTTTTTCTTGCTGGATTAGTAAGAGAGCTTTTTTTTATCCCCTCTAAAAATAGAACTTCTAAAACTTGATCAGGAAGAGGTTCTGGTGCTTCTCCTTCTAAAAGTTTTTCGTCGTCTTCTTCTTGAATTTGATCACTGGCTTGCTTAAATTTTTTAATGCATCTTAAGTTTTTAGTTATAGAGGGGTGATTAATAATTCTTTCATTATCTTTGTACTCTTGAAGAGACATCGACACTATTTTTTTAACCAAAGAACGTAAATCTTTTTTTCGAAAAATACTTTCCAAAAAATATTGTAGCACAGGAGAAAAATTAGTTTTTTTTCCCAAAGTTTCTAATGCATTCCGAATAATATAGCTGGTTTCGAAAATCGAACTATCTGAGTAATGAGATTGTTCTAGCACCACACGATAAATAGTCGTTAAAATTTTATTATACGTTACAGATGCCTCGTTTTCTTCTTTAAGCTTTATTTCAAGATCACCGCTAAAAGATGTATTGCTTTTGCTTTTCATGGAAGCATTGTAGTAATTTGTAAAAATTTTTTCTATATCTAAGACCAAAGCATCTTGTGGATTTTTTCCCCTATAAAAATCTTCTGGGATTGTTTTTAGAAATTTTTCTGCAAATTTTTTTATATCTCCATGGTTAATATTTTTAATAATCGTATTGAATAGTTTTTCTTCCCTTTCCAATTCTTCACTTGATCGATTTTTTGATCCTTTTTTTAAAAAATAAAGAAATTCTTTTCCAAATTTTTTCATTTCTTCCCCAGTATCGTAAATATTAATCTGGCATTCCCTATAATGTTTTTTATAATCTGCTTGTAGAGTATTTAAACAGAATCCTACACTTACTAAAAATACAGATCTTATTAATCTAAAATTTATTATTTCGTAATTCATTTGACTGCTTTTTTTTGTTTCGAAAAAAATGTAACAGTTTTACGTTTAGCAGCAGGCTCTTGTGATTCTTGAGGTGCAGATTCTTCTCTACTGTCTAAATACTGGGGATCTGTAAAAGGTTTGGAAGAACCTTGAGCTCCCGAACCGCTGGCAGAGATTACACCATTACCCCCATAGCTCCCGGCCCCCTCATTATAGCCTCGACCTGACTCATGGTCATAAGATTGGGAAGAATTTTCCCCCATAGAACTTCTAATATGTTGAACAATACGTTGGTTCATAGGATCTGCGTTTGCAGACTTAAAGAGAGCATTCCAAACATGCGGCTTTTTCTTGATATATCGCATACTTTGTTCTATTATCGAGGAAACCCAAAATTCTAGACATTCTTCTGCTTTCACGTAAGTAGATACTGGTTTTTGGTAAGACGTATCATAGTAACCACCTTCTTTACGATCCTGGGCGTAGGGATCTCTCGGCTGCTGATCTCCAGATTGAGGATCTCTCGGCTGCTGATCTCCAGATTGAGGATCTCTCGGCTGCTGATCTCCAGATTGAGGAGGTACATAAGATTTTTTAGAAGAAGGATTTTCCGAAGAATTTTTATTTTTTTCATCATTTGATACAAGACAAGATTTATCTTCTTGTTTTTTTTCCGATAGAACTTCATCAGCTTGCTCAAAAGCATCTAAAAAATTTTCTGGAATAGGAAGCTTTAATCCTTGACATTTTACTTTAGAAAGAGGAACAGAAAGTAACGCAGAAATATCCTTTATGGTAATTCCGTAAGGAGATTTTTGTGAATCCCATAAGGGAGAAGTAATATACTCTAACAAAAGGCACCACTCGTCAGAAATATTAGCTCGAATCAAAAACTGACTTATAGGAATCACATTTTTTTGTTTCAACAATGCTTTTAAAATGATTTTCTTAACCTCTTCCAAAGAATTAACCTGCTTAAAATCTGGTAAGCTTTGAAAATCAGAAAGATTTTGACTATTCCAGTCCTTTATGGAGAGTATGCAAGATTTTTCTAGCTCCTGTAAAGAAATTAGAGGGTTAGAAATTTCCGCCCAAGAAGATCCAATATCAGCCTGGCTACAAGAAACTTGAGATAATTTCTTTTGTCTTGAAGAAACAATTCCAGCGTTTTTTCTAGCAAAATTTTTATTAGCGTAAAGGAGAAAAAAGAAATTTGTTAAAAAAAATACTAACAAAAAATGACCACGATGCAACATTTTATTTTAAAAAATTAGAATAGAATATGAATATAGTTTAACTTTTTAGTGATAAAAATAAGTAAAAAAAACTATTACTAAAGATTAAAACAAATAAAATGCAAAAATAAAAACTAATACTATAATTGAAATCATACTCCCCCTCACTTTTTTTCAGGTAGTTTAAAAGATCGCTGAAATCAAAGAATAAGAGTTTATCTTTGATCCACCTGAGCCTCCTTGTGAAGT
>NZ_ARPM03000160.1 GCF_000388175.3 Holospora undulata HU1
AAAATTATATGCTGAGGTCAATATAAAAAATTGGAAATTTATTATTCTGTGTTGTTTTTTAGTAAAGATTTTTCTAAAATTTGTAAGATGCCCTTAACTTAAATAGATGTCATGTTTCACGATTTTATTTTTCATGGGCGGGACGCAATGGCTTTAGTCCAAAATCGTCTTTTGTGGTTTATTCAGGCATCTTTTGTGGGAATGGGGGTTTTGGTACTTAGATTGTGCTGGGTCAGTATTGCGCTTCGTTCTAAAGCCAAAATTGCTTTAGAATACTCTATGGAAAGGCGGGTCTTGCTGGACGCACAAGGAAAAGTTCTTGCACACAGTTTACCAAGTTTTGCGTTGGCAGCCAATCCTAAAAAAATTATGAACGTAAAAGAAGCTGTGCAAGAACTTCACAGTGTATTGCCTTTTATTTCTAAAAAAGAATTGCATCAGCGCTTGACTTCTAAAAAACCTTTTGTTTGGATTTGTCGTCAGCTGTCTCCCAAAATGCGTCTTAAAATTTTAGCTTTAGGAATTGAAGGGCTAGAGTTGTTTAAAACTCAAAAACGCGTCTACCCTTACGAGAATTTATTCAGCCATGTTTTAGGTGCGGTTGATATTGATCAGCAAGGAATTTCTGGTATTGAAAAGGGGTGTAATGATATCATATTAGATCAAAAACATAAAAAAACTGCTATTTATTTGTCTGTAGATACGCGAATGCAGTACGTGCTACGTAAAGAAATTTTAGCTTGCATGAAAGCTTTTCAGGCACGTGGAGGAAACGGAATTTTAGCTAACATTCATACAGGAGAAATTTTGGCTATGGTGTCTCTTCCAGATTTTAATTCCAATTTGAAAAGTAAAGAGCACTGCGAGTACACGCTAAATCGAAATACCAGTGGAGTTTATGAATTTGGATCGATTTTAAAAATTCATAATTTAGCGTTATTTTTAGAGGAAAAAAGGGGAACGTTAGAAAGTATTTTTGATGCAACGCATCCCTTGGCAATTGGAAGATTTTTAGTAAAAGATTTTAAAGGCAAGTGTCGCCCAATGACTGTTAAGGAAGGGTTTTTGTATTCTTCTAACATCGTCAATGGAAAAATGGCTATAGAATCAGGGGAAGAAGCGCAAAAATTATTCTTTTCTAAACTTTCTTTTTTTCACCCGATCAAACTAGAACTTTCGGAATATGCACTGCCGATTATCCCAAAAAATTGGTCTAAGGCGCGATCTATAACTGCAGGATACGGATACGGTTTTTCCATCACGCCTTTACATATCGTTCAAAGCCTTCAAATATTGTTAAATCAGGGAATGCGTGTTCCTTTAACGCTTTTAAAACGTCACAATAAAGCGATTGCTTTACCTTCTGTTTTAAAATCTCCTGAAATTTCTAAAACTCTTTGGCAAATAATGGAGATGGCAGTAAATACAGGGCAGGCACAAAAAGTTAAAACAAGTTATTGTAGAGTAGGTGCTAAAACTGGAACAGCTAACATCTTAGTTAATGGAAGGTACAAAGAGCACCAAAACTTAACATCCTGTGTGGCAGTGTTTCCGGTGCCTTCACCGTGTTACGTGTTGTTAATTACTATTGACCGTCCAAAAGGAAATGCCTCAACGCATTATTATCATACTGCAGGGTGGATCGCTGCTCCTGTCGTGCGAAGCATTATCGAAAAAATTTCTGGATTTTTAGGAATCATCGATAATACTGGCGAAAAAGAAAAAAAGTAAAAATAATTTTTTAATTATTGAAAAAAATTGTTTTTAATTTGATTGCTCAAATGCTTTGAAGAATTAACAACATTTATAAATTGACTTTGGTTTTAAATTTTGGTATCTAAGCACAAAGGGGTGTAAGGGCTGTGTCGTGCTTAACTGTACAAAAAATATTATTTTTTTTAGTTTTAAGTTAGGACTTTTTTTGGAAGTTTTGGAAATAAAAACTGCTTTTTCTAACAGTGAAATTAAAAAAAATTTTAAAAGTGGTGCGCTTTTGTCTCAAAAGATTTATTCTAATGAAGAAAAAAAGTGTCTAGAATCGTATATACGTGATTTGGAAAAGGAATTGTCATTAATTAGGCAAAGTCTTTACCAAGAAACATCTCTTGCTTTGAGAAAAAAAATAAAACAACGTATTCGTATCTTAAAAATTAAATTAAAACAGGCGAAAAAAAAGTTACTTTCCAGAAAAGGAGGAATTATTTTTTCTGAGCCTGAAAAATATTTTGATTTTAGAATAGAAAATTTTAGTAAAGAGGAAAATTTTAGTGAAAAAGAATCAAGACAGTACATTCAGTACTTAGAAAAATTAGAAAAAACAAATAGATTAATAGATTTTTCAAACCAAAAAATAAAGGAAATAAAAAATAAAATAAATGTCATTAACGCAGAAATAAATTTTCCAGAAACAAACGTTACTGAAACAAATCTAGAAAAACTCCAAGAACAAGTCAGACACTTAAATAAAGAACTAGAAGAAGAAAATCGTTTACTAAAAACTTACGACCGAAGAAATCTATTTCAGGAAGATTACTAGGTATTCTCTCTTCTTTTTCTCTAATTTCAGTAAAAAAAATTTAAAATCCTTTTACCCCTCAGCCCAAGGCAAAAAGTTAATTTCTGGCATCCTGCGCAAACTGACCCTTTTTGCAAGAATAAAACGAATTTTAGCACTTTTTTGGCGAATCATGTTGAATGCTTCTGGAGAACTTGTACTTAAAAATACATCTGCCTTTCGTAAATCTTTAGAAGAGTGGACCTCCATCACAGTAACTCTTAAGTCTTCTTTACTATGCTCAGAACACAAAATATGATACAAAACTTGAGCGATCTCCTGATGAATCAAATGTTCTAACTTTTTTCTACGCTGATCTTTTTGGTCAACAAACATGCTATTCCTTATAAACCCTTTCAAGACAATGGAACTTCGTAAGTATTTTTACTATGCGTTCTGCTGGGATGAGATTCTTTTAAACAAAAACTCAGTATGAATGCTATCACAAAAAATACATAAATAGCAAGGCACCCCATTTGATAATTGTACAATGTGTACAACGGATGATTTTCCTGATATTGTCCGTCCCAAGATAATTGAATACAGTATCCTACGATAGGATTATGAAGGGCACCACTTAACATTAAGATTGCGTTAATCATACCAACAGAAAGTCCTGCAAGACGACTTGGGCCACTTTCAGATCCGGTAACAAAAACAAGAATTTGCCCTCCTGAAAAAAATCCAAAAGCAAAAAGGTAAAAAGCAGCAATCCAAAAAGAAACACAAGGTCCAAAAAATATCAAACTGCTTAATCCTAAAACACACGTTGCGGATAATTTTAGAAAAAATACTCGTTTTTTAAAAAAATCAGATAAAAAAGAAAGCAAAGGAGCTCCGCAACTAGAACCAACAGCCACTAATGCAGAAAGTTTGCTAGCTTGTTTAACAGGAATTCCCAACCACCGTTCTATAAACCCAATGGAAAATGTGTCACTAAAAACAGAAAGAGTAAGGTACAAAGCATATCCATAAGCTCCTAAAATCCATATAGATCTTCTTTTTGCAACACAAAGAAATTCTGCGCGAATTTTTTTCCAATTCCATTGAGATATGGCAGGAACAAAAACATCTTTTGGACCGTTTTTTCCTATCCCCCATACTAAAGCCGCTAAAATTAATCCTATACAGCTAAGAAACAGGATAATTTTTTTCCAAACGTAAGTTTCATTGTGCGATGAGCTATTCATCCACTGTACCATTAAGGGAAGGCCAAAATTTGCACACGCTCCTCCAATTTTTCCGATCGCTGACAATAACCCTACAATGAACGCCAAATAGGTTGGCTTAAACCACAAGGTATTCATTCGAATACTTCCCACAAACGATACTGCTGCTCCTGCTCCGATAAGGCTGCGAGCAATAATAGCCATAGAAAAATTTTGAGAAAACCCAAACAAAAACGCCCCTGTAATACAGGTAAGCATCCCAACACGCAAAACTTTTTTAGGGCCAAATAAATCAAGGAACATCCCTATAGGAATTTGTAAAGAAGCGTAAGTCCAATAATAAACAGAAGAAAAAATTCCCAAGGTTTGTGCATCAATACGAAACTCTTCCATCAGTTGAGGTGCTAATGCATTAGGAGAGCTGCGTAAAAAAAATTGAAACCCATAAAACAAACTGGTAAACAACCAAACCCAAAGTGCATAAAGATGAAATTTATGATGGTGATTTTTTTGCATTTTTATGCCCTCCTTAAACAACAGCTTAGACCATTATAAGAAAAAATCTCAAAAGATCAAAATCCCTTATATTCTAATCACATTGGTTTGCCTTAAAAATAAAGAATGATTGTAAAAAAAAGTACTAAAATATTGTGTATGTTTGTAGTAGATTTTTTCTAAAAAAATCTTTACAATGGGTGTTAGATTTTCATTTAATATATTAAATCATTGAAATCAGAGTTGCATATTGCCATCATTATGGATGGTAACGGTCGTTGGGCGGAAGCTCAAGGGTTAGACCGGTCTGTTGGGCATGTAAAAGGTGCAGAAACTTTACGAAATGTTATAATAGCTGCACTAGAAAATTCAGTGCGATATTTGACGGTTTATGGGTTTTCTACAGAAAATTGGAAACGACCTTTGCAAGAGGTAGGGACTATTTTTAGTATTTTTCAAGATTACTTAAAAAATGAAACCACTAGGCTTCATGAAGAAGGGGTGTGCCTTCGTATTTTAGGAGACAAAACACGCTTTAGCAGCTCGTTGCAGGATTTGATTCAATGGGCTCAAGATCTGACGGTAGATAATGATCGTCTTGGGCTTCAGGTTGCTATGAATTACGGGTCTCGTTTAGAAATCGTTAGTGCTGTTAAGGTGTTAGCAGAAAAATGTACAAAACAAGAAATGGGGGTAGACGACATTACTTGTGAGGCTTTTTCAAGAGTTTTAGAAACTGCTCCTTGGCCTGATCCAGACCTTTTGATTCGTACCGGGGGAGAAGTTCGTTTGAGTAACTATTTGTTATGGCAGCTAAGCTATTCTGAACTTCTGTTTTTAGATACGTATTGGCCAGATTTTACAAAAGAACATTTGGCTCAAGCAATTTCCACTTACCAACAACGCCATCGACGGTATGGCAATTTATTATGAGGCACTAGATCGTTGTCTTCCCAAGAATCTTTATCCCATTATCGTGTTTTAGCGCGCAAGTATCGTCCAAACTTTTTTAAAGAGGTGGTTGGGCAATACCCTTTTGTAGAAATGATTCAAAACGCGTTAAGTCAACCCAAGATTCCAGGAGGGATTTTGTTAACTGGAACGCGCGGTATAGGAAAAACAACCCTGGCAAGGTTAATTGCAAAAACTTTAACATGTCATAAACTTGATAATCAGCGAAGCATTTCTCCCTTAGAGCCGTGCGGTCTGTGCGCTTCTTGCCAAAGTTGTTCTTTGGATACACATCTTGATATTCAAGAAATTGACGCTGCTAGTCACACAGGGGTGGATGATATTCGTGGCTTATTGGAAAGCTGCCATTACCGCTCTTTAAGTGGAGCTTCTTATAGAGTGTATATTATTGATGAAGTACATATGCTTTCTAAAAGTGCTTTTAATGCGCTTCTTAAAACCTTGGAAGAACCTCCGCTTCATGTAAGTTTTATTTTTGCTACTACAGAAGCTCATAAAATTCCAAAAACTATTATTTCTCGATGTCAGCAGTTTTATTTAAGACGACTAGAAGACCAAGAGCTAAAGTCGTATCTAAAAACTATTTGCTTAAAAGAGAACATTTCTTGTCAAGATGCTGTGTATGATTTATTGGTTCAACATGCAGAAGGAAGCATTCGAGATGCGTTTTCTTTACTAGAGCGAGCAATTCTTTTAGCTGGAAAAGAGTTAAAAGAATCGGTAATAAGAAAAATGTTGGGGCTTCCTCAATACGCTCAAGTCCATGAAACATTACGTCTTTTAGGAAAACAAGATATCTCTGCTTTATTGGTCCATGTGCAGCAGCTTTATTATGAAGGGGTGGACCCAAGACGGTTGTTAGAACAAATTGCCCAAGGGTTGTACCGTATTGTTTTAGAACAGTTTTCTGCAAGAAATCGATCTCAGGAAGATTGGGCATCGCTGACTTCTTATTTTGGAATTTCGGATATTACGGCGTTATGGCAGTGTATTGTCCAAGGGTTTGAAGAATTAGAAAAAAGTATGTTTCCCTTTATTTCATTAGAGATGCTTTTGATTCGTATGGCCCACATGAAAAGCTTACCAAATTTGGAGCACATTTTAGATGTATGGAGTGGCCATGCGCTTAGCCAAGCACAGATATCTGATTCCAACGTTCAATCCGATAGTTCTGATAAAAAATCCGATAGAAAAAAAACGATGGCCAGTCAAGAAGATTTTCGTGACTTTCTTCATTTTCTAAGTCAGCAACGAGAAGATTTGTTAGGAGCGCAACTGATGAAGAATACAAATTTTTTCAAAGGGAATGAGAATGAAATTTATTTGTATTGGCTACATGAAAAATCTCCAGAAGCTCAGTGGATTACACGTGTAGCAGAAGCAGTTTCTCGTTGGGCTGGTAAAAAGATATCTGTTTATGTTCAAGCCCCAGAAGATTCGACAGTAAGTTGGGAAAGTCAAGAACTACGTCAAAAAACTCAACAAACAGAACAACTTCTAAAGCATCCATTGGTACAAAAAATGCAAAGTGTCTTTCCCGGGCTAAAATTAGACGAATAAGTAAGTTCCGTGCGTGTACAGTAGTAGACGCTAAAAAAATATAACTGGTGTGTTTTGTGGTCCACCTTTAGAAAATTTAGAAAAAAATAAAGATAGACCTTAGCTTAGGGGAGAGCTATAAAAAACGAAGATTTGAGCAATCTTCACTTTCGTCCTAAACAAAAGTCCAATTTTTATTCTTAAATTTTTTTTTATAGAAGTAAATAATTATTGCTTTTTAAATTATTATTCCTCTTCGGAATATTTGGAATATTTGGAATCTTTGGAATCTTCGGTTTCGGTACTTTCTGCATTTTGTTCGTCAATAGAGCTCATACTTTTTTCTATATTTGTCCAAAATATATTGAGAGACCTATTAAGTGCATTGATGTATCGAGAAACCTTATTATCTTTGTTTCCTTCGTTTTTAGTGTGTTCTGCACACTCTTGAGCGATTTTAGTTTTTTCTATCTCAGAAAGGATAGGTCGTTTTTGAAAATCCATTGCTTGTTCTATAGCAGAAATAACTTTTTTCTTCAGAGCTGTTAGATCTTTAACGTTTAAATAATCAAGGTTTTGTTGAGGTATTTTTTTCGCATTTTCATAAAGATCTTTTAATATGTTTTTCAGTATTGTTATATTATCTGATCTATACTGCATTCTTTCCTTTAAGGCAACAGAATCTTTTTTATTCTCGATAAAATTTTCAAAATTTATCAACGGAAGATTTCTTTTTTCATCAAACGTTTTCTCTAGAACTTCTTTTATTTCAATTAGTTCGGGGGATTTGGCTCGATCTGCAGAACATACATAAGCGCTTAACAGGCATAAAATTAAATAAAATTTTTTCATTATAAAATTGATGTTAGTAAATTACTTTGTTATTGTAAAATAAAAAAATTAATTTATTATAAATATTTTTACACTTCATTAGATTGTGATACTACATTATGTTTTTATGCATTAAATACAAGTATTTCGTTCATATTAATTTTTTTTATACATGAATTTAATTGAATTGAAAAAAGTAATATCCTTTATTATTTAATTTTCCTCTACACTGTACTGTTTTAGTACAGTGTTCAGCACAAAATTTATCACATATTCAAAATTTTTCGGTGGTTTAGTTTAGGTAAAGAAGTATGATAGAATCTGTCAATTGGCTTAGAAAAGAGGTGGGGTATGCAATTTATTAATTTAAAAGCTCAATTAGAGCGGTTGCGTTCTGATATTGATAGCGCGATTAAGCGTGTTTTAGATCACGGAATTTTCATCATGGGACCTGAAGTTTATGAACTGGAAAAACAACTAGAAAATTTTTGTGATGTTAAGCATGCCATTACGTGTTCTAACGGAACTGACGCATTAAACCTAGGATTGATGGCATATCAGGTAGGACCAGGAGATGCTGTTTTCGTTCCATCTTTTACCTTTGCTGCTACTGCTGAAGTCGTCGCGTGGAGGGGGGCGGTTCCGGTATTTATTGATGTTCTAGAATCCAGCTATAATATGGATCCGCAAAGCCTCGAGCAAGGAATCTCTCACGCTAAACGCTTAGGATTAACGCCAAAAGGAATTATTCCTGTAGACTTATTTGGTCACCCGGCAGATTATGATGAAATTCAAGCAATAGCAACGGCACATCGTTTATGGATTATTGCAGATGCTGCACAAAGTTTTGGCGCAACATACAAAACAAAAAAAGTAGGAACTATTGGTGATATTGCCACAACCAGTTTTTTTCCTGCAAAACCATTAGGATGCTACGGAGACGGTGGAGCAGTTTTCACCAACGACGACGATCTTGCTTCCATTATTAGGTCGTTGCGTGTACACGGACAAGGAAAAGAAAAATACGACAACGTACGTATCGGAGTAAATTGCCGTTTAGATACTATTCAAGCAGCAATTTTGATAGAAAAAATGAAAGTTTTTCCTGATGAGCTAATGACGCGTCAAAAGATTGCAGACGCTTACCAGCAAGGGATGCAGGATATTTTACACGTTCCTGTTTACCATAGAGAAGCTACATCTTCTTGGGCTCAGTACACAGTGCGTTTACCTGATGAAGTTTGTCGCAGTACGCTTATGAAAAGGCTGAAAGATGTAGAAATCCCTAGCGTGATATATTACGAAAAACCTTTGCATCTTCAAAGTGCCTATAAAAATTATCCTACAGCAACGGGGGAGAGTTTACCTCAATGCGAAGCGCTATCTAAAAATGTATTAAGTCTGCCTATGAGTGGGTATATGGATGAAGCAGATCGCGTTATTCAAGCGATAAAAAAATGTGTTTGCTGAAGGGGGGATGAAAAGAAGCACCTAGAAAATAGTGTTGGGCCAAACAAACATTCAGATGTTCTTGAATGTTTCTGAATCTTTGCGTATCTTAGCAACATGGGAACTTACTTTGGACGGTTAATCCCCACCTTTTCATAAAATTTACATAAAATCATATTTACGCATATGGTCTAAAGAAGAAACAAATATTATTTTAGCGTCTTTTAGATGGATTTTATGCGTAAATATAGTCTTTACTTGTATCTAAAAACTCCTTCAATACACCAGAATCTAATTCAAACTAATACTATATACTCATGCTAAATGAAATTGTTTAAAAGTTTAATTTATATGTGTTAATAATTTTTCTTATGCAAAGATTTCTGACAGAAGAAGATCGTGTTGCGTTAAGAACGCAGCATCCGCAAGAAAAGACCGACGCGTAGCAAATAGGATTAAGGCAGTTTTGTTGTCCGACAAAGGGTGGAGCTATCGTCAAATTGCTAAAGCTCTTTTGATTGACGATCAGTCGAGGAGTATAAGAAAGATCAAAAGTTAATGGTGTAAAGCAAGGGCTCTGTGAGCAAGCGGAATATTTCACAAACAGCAGAACTTATCGCACATTTGGAAAGCCATAGCGTATATGAAAGCAAGCGATATTTGCGGCTTATGTTCTTGAACCCTATGGCTGCCAAGACAAGACGTTGCACGCCCATAATTTTTCATTTAAAAAGCCAAAAAGACTGCCCGCAAAGGCAGCCAAGCAGGAAGCCTTTTATTCAATAGTGATGACACACCGCCGGAGAATGAACCTGATGGGAGCCCTTGGATTTGACGGGTGGTATCCTTAGAAACCTTGTGGAGGTTTTTTGATCAGCTTAAAGACGCTTATCCAAAGACGCCTAGCATTCCCCTGATCTTGGATCAAGCCCTACAAGCAAAGACTGCCAAAAAGCATTAGTCCAACATTTTCAGTTTGATTTGGTATATACAAGACTTGAATACGCTATATATTTTATGGATTCTTGATACTGACTTCGCTTTTATTTGCTTGCTTCTACGTACGAAAAGTCTTTTTTAAGCTATAGCTCCATACTCCCCCTCACTTTTTTTCAGGTAGTTTAAAAGATCGCTGAAATCAAAGAATAAGAGTTTATCTTTGATCCACCTGAGCCCCCTTG
>NZ_ARPM03000159.1 GCF_000388175.3 Holospora undulata HU1
GATACACTTATTTTAAATGGTTGCGATGCTTCAATACCCCGCCCCCTCATCTAAATTTACCCTTTGTCTTAAATCGTTGCTGTAGCTCTTTGTCATTTTCCTTTTATTTTAACAAAAAAATTACACCTAATTCAACCTAAATTACTATATACCTAAAGTAAGTGCAGATATATATTGATGAGAGAGGATTAATATAGGCAATAGGAGTTTGTGGGGAAAAAAGTGAAAAGCTCATCCCAAATTTTAACACGTAATTAATACTTTATAAAATGTAAGGACTTACTTAATTCATATTTTTAGAATTTGTTAAACTTTCAAAAATTATATACAAACTCGGATTAATCTAAAGAGTGACTATAGCCTTTTCCTAAAATGTAAATCTCCTTAGATTCTTTTCGACTTGCTCTTGGTTTAAGATACTTCACTTCTTCAAATTTTTTCTTCCAGTACGTGTACAATTTTTGGACTCCTTGAGTGTGGAATGCTTTCACCAAAAAAAATCCTCCAGGACGCAAAACAGGATAAGCGATCTCCCATACCATTTCCACCATGTGTTCAATACGCACTAAATCGGTAGCATGATGCCCTGTGCTTGGTGGCGCGGCATCACTAACCACTCCACAAAAAGGCCCTTGTTCCTGAATCCAAGCGTTAACGATTGGAGTAAAAAAATCTCCCTTAAAAAAAGAAAAATTGGAAAGTGGCTGAGTGTCCATAAGATCTACACCCCATACACACACACCAGTAATTTCTGTTAATACTTGACTCCATCCCCCTGGAGCGCACCCTAAATCTAGTATTCGACTTCCCTTAGAAATTATATTTTCTTTTTCTTGCATTTCTTTTAATTTAAAGGCTGAACGACTTCGGTATCCGGAAACTTTCGCTTGCTTTATGTAAGGGTCATTTAACTGACGAAAAAGCCACCTTCTAGAAGAATCTTTTGTTTTTTTTTTAACATTCTTCACGGATTTTTCACAGGTTCGTAAGGATTTTTTCCAGTTCTGTAGGAAATTCTTGCATTTACGCCTTCTAAATGAAAAGTTTGTACCAAACGATTCAATAGATACCGCTGATAGTGAAGCGGTAAAGCATCAACCTGGTTTCCAAAAATAACAAAACGTGGAGGACGTGTTTTAATTTGTGTTATATACTTCAGCTTAATAAGAGTTCCGTTAATCATAGGTGCAGGGGTATCTTGAAGACAGTCTGTCATCCAGCGATTTAAAGGGCCTGTCGCTATACGACGATTCCAACGAATGTAAAGATCTTTTAATCCTGAACATAATTCTTCTAATCCTTTCCGATTAATGGACGAAAAAGGAAATAACGGAATCCAACGTCCTGACAAAACACTCTCATCTAAACATTTTCTTAAACTTTTTAAGTACGAATTTTTATTTTTTATCTGATCCCACTTGGTTAACCCCACTGCAACCGCTCTTCCTTCTTCGATAATAGAGGATAACAACGTTAAATCTTGCTTCTCTAAGCCTCTTGTTCCGTCAATACACAGCAAAGTAACATGAGAGAAAATCAAAGCGCGCTGACCAGAAGCTCTAGATAACTGTTCTAAAAAATTCTTAGCCTTAGCTTGTTTGCGCGCTCCTGCTGTATCGATAAAAATAAAAGGTGTGTTGCCCATTAACAAAGGAACCTCGACGGAATCTCTTGTAATTCCGGCAATGGGTCCGGTAAGTAACCGCTCCATTCCTAAACAAACATTAATAAATGTAGACTTTCCTGCGTTGGGTCTTCCCATAACTGCCACACGAATACCTTTTTCAGAAAGAGTAAAGGAAACATCCGAAGAAATGTCATCTGATGTTTTTACTAAAGAACGAGTACTACCAAAAAATGCTTTCTCATAGTCTGCTGTTTTGCAATCGTTCTCTTCATTACATCCGTCGGTACTAAGGGGATTTTCAATTGTCTGGGGGGTAAAAAGTTGATTATCAAAACTAACGGAGTCAAGAATACTGGTTTCTTTAGAAAGAATAGCAGAAAGTGCTTCTTTAAGTTTCCACAATCCTTGACCGTGCAAAGCTGAAATAGGAATTGGTTCCCCTAAGCCCCATTGAGAAAAGTCTAATGCTTGCAATTCATCCTTAAAGCGTTCGCACTTGTTAGCAACCAAAAGAATAGGACGTGACTGCTTTCTTAACCATTGCAAAATATTTTGATCTACCGCGTTGATGCCTTGGCTTCCGTCTACCATAAATATAATGCACTGACAGTAAGAAAAAAGATCTTCTAAAATAATTTTTATAGAAGGCTCAAAAAAACTATCTTTGATTCCTAATCCAGGGGTATCTAACACTGTAAAGTTAAAATCAAAAAGTTTTCCTTGAAAAGACTGCCAATCTCGAGTAACACCTTCATAATCTGCGGTGATGGCCAAAGCCTTTCCTGATATTCGGTTAAACAGTGTAGATTTTCCAACGTTTGCTCTTCCAACGATCCCCACACAAGGAAGCGTGCTTTGAAGTGGAACAATTTTCTTGCCCTGAAAAACATTTCCTTTCTTAAGAAGACGATGTTCAGTCATTCTTTCAATCCTTCAAAGTTTAAACTTAAACGAAAACATTCAAAGTCTGAACTTTTAGGGGGCGGTGTTAAAAAAATCATGGTGCTACCCGCCACGATAAAATCTCCCCATCATCACTATGTAATACCATGGCATCTTTTAACAATAATCCTGAAGCACTTAAAGGATGGCCTAAGCGCACACAAGCGCTTATTGCGGATTTTTTCGAAGATTTTTTCTGTGTATTTTGAAAAAAAGGATTCACAGACACCATCACTCCGTCATACCTCCAAAGCAAAAGCTGATGATCGACATACCAAGGACCAATCCAAACATTCCACTGCTCTTGCTTGTGTTGAGGTAATTTTTGAGTCCAACACACTTTACCAGTATATCGATCTAAGCGACTTAACACTCCGTCTTGATCAACAACAAATAAGAAATTTCCTAAAACCAGCGGAGTATAGTACCCACCAATGGGCCATTGCCACAAAGTTTGACCACTTCTTGCCCCCAAGCACACCAGATTGCTGTGAGTCAAAACATAAACCAAATCTTCAACATACACCGGAGAAGCCTTTTGATGGGGAATTTTTTCCCGATTGGCTTTACTTACAGCAAAATTCTGAGTCCATAGAAGATCTCCTGTGCTTTCTGATAATGCAGTAACTTGGTTAGAGCTGTAGTTACTAATTACGATACCTTTCGAAACTGCAGAACTGGACCCCCCCCATAAAGATACATCTTCTATGGCGCCTTGGTGTTTCCACAAAACTTCTCCATTTTTTTGTCGAAAAGCAATAGTCTGATTTCTTCTTGTAACACATATAACAGACTCTTTTCCCAAAACTGGAGCTCCTTCTGCAGGATACTCCAAAAGTCTTCTCCACAAAACACATCTTTTTTTTAAGCACACACAAACTAACTCTGAAGATCCCAAAGTAACGAACGCAACTCCACAGGGATTGATTGCAATTCCCCCCATGCTGTCGGGATCCATAGTTTTTGCATCTTCAGATAAGTCTATTTCATGAAGTAAAGAAAATGCTCCATTTTTTACTTTTCCTTGATAAAGGCTAAGCCCTTTTAAAATGTAAATGCTTCCTTTCCAGAATACAGGGCTAGGGGCAGCCCCTTCAGGAGCAACAGAACAAACATTAACCTGACTAAGTTTAGGAAGTACAGTTTTTCCAAAAAGAGACTTGCCCCCCCCAAGAGCAGGAAGATGGTGGCAAGAGTTACAATAATACTGAGGCCACTCTTTGGGAACAGAACCAACAAAGCAAGGAGAAAATTTAATTGGTTCACTTGAATCAGATTTTTGACGATCCATGGAAAAGACTTCTTCCGTGATTATACTTTCTCGCTTTCCTTTCAAGGGCGGAAGCTCTGGATCAGATGTACACCCCCACAAAACCATCCCGCATGAAAAACTTAATAAAATTCTGTAAATCATTTTCGTGTCATTCCTTAATTAGGTTCAGAGTCGGATTCACTGGGAAAAGAACAAAAGCTTTCCGCACCAATAGCACAGGCACTTGGAATCCAGCTTTGAGTGTATTGCTCCCACTGATTAAGTAATTTTCTGAAATTCTTATCTACAGATTTCTTTTGAATCTGGTAAATCGCCTGCATTGCGTATCCCACCCCCATAAAACTGTTGGGAGCTTGAGTGTAATGTTTGACAACATCAATCCTAGAATCTTTAAGCGGAATTTCGCTGGCAAGGATGGCCAGAACAAAACGCGTAAAATGATACATAGAGCTCTGAGACCGACTTTTTGAATGCAAGTTATTATCCAAATTCTCATACGCGCTATACACGGCGCTCCACATTTTTTTCTTTTCCTCTTTCCGAGTTTTGTAAAATTTTGAAGCCAAACGCGCACAGTCTTCTATTTCTAATAATGCTTTCATTCCTCTTGCATTCTTAAGTTGTGCTCTTTTTTTTTTAGCATCTTCAAAACTTCCCTGATGAATATTCTTTACGTATTCATCGTACAACAACTCTGAACGAAAAAGCTCCTGATCTTTTCTGTAATCCCAATAAGAATACCCTCCCACAACACACAAAAGCGCAAACATGGCCAAAATTATAAAGGGAATCAGCCGTTTAACTGCTTCTAGCATATCTTCGCGACGCATCTCTTCTTCATATTCATTGCCAGATTTTTTTTGAAAATATTGAATGATGGTCTGAACAACGCGACGAAACAACACGAGATTATTAAAAAAAATTTTCTCTAGTCTAGCAAACTATTTTTTCATCGTAAAGAGGCCTTTTTCTTTATTGGCGTTAGATAATAAAAAAAAATGAACAACGCGGCAAAATAACTGAAACTTAGCAATATTTTGCACTATAAATTTTGAATTAGTATCATTAAAATCAATCCAAAACAAAGTATACCAAGAAAATTCTACAAATTAACTAGATTTAATTTCATATTTTTTTTTATTCCTGCAAAACGGATAATTAACAATGCCATTTTTGGGGGGAATGGCTTAAGTAGGGAAAATTTTCATTTGACGATTTCGTAAAGAAGTGTATAATAAAAAACTGTTATAGCGCCGAAGTAGCTCATCTGGTAGAGCAACTGATTCGTAATCAGTAGGTAGGGTGTTCAATTCACCTCTTCGGCACGGACGTGTTTTATTAAATTAAATTATGCATCCAAAAGTTTTTATTGTTACTGGGCTGTCAGGGTCGGGAAAGACTATGGCTCTAAAGCTTTTAGAAGATTTAGAGTGTGAGGTAATAGACAATATTCCCATATCATTGTGTCCTCACTTAATTCTGGAAAAAGCGAAAAAGCATTCTTTGGGAATCGGCCTTGATTTACGTACAAGGGATTTTAGTGCAGAAAAGTTTCACGATTGCGTGGCAAAAATTAGAAAGCGCAACACAGTGGCTGTAGTTTTTTTAGATGCTACAACACAAGTTTTGTGTGCTCGGTATCGTGAAACGCGTCGAGGGCACCCCCTTGGAAACGCCGCTTGTATTGAGGATCTGATTGAAGCAGAAAAAAAGCTTTTAAAGCCGGTTCAAGATCGTTCGGATATTGTATTTGATACTTCTGCGTTATCCCCCCCAGAAATGCGTAGCAAGTTGCAGAAAAGCCTTAAGATTCCGTCCCTTCAGTTGTGGGTGTATGTGCTATCCTTTTCTTTTCGTCGAGGAATTCCTTTGCAAAGCGATTTTGTTTTCGATATGCGCTTTTTGCCTAACCCTCATTACGAAACAGACATGAAAATCCTAACGGGAGAGCATAGCTCTATTCAATCTTATTTGATGAAATATCAAGCATTTTCTTGTTTTTTGGAAAATATAACACTTTTATTTACTTCATCAATTTTGCCTTCATACACCCAAGATCGGCGCTTAAACTGCACCGTCAGCTTTGGATGTACCGGCGGAAGGCATAGATCTGTAAGCACTGCAGAAATTTTTGCGCGCTCTTTAAGAGAAAATGAAAATGTTAACGTAAAAATTTATCACCGAGATCTTTAAAAAGAAAATTAATAAAGCAATGATGCAGAAACAAAGAATAAACAAACGTACAACTTTTGTTCCTGCGTTGCGTAAAAAAATGATATAAACAAAAATGTTTCACCAATTTTGTGCATAAGAAGCACATATAGAAAAAATTGGCGATAATTTAAATGCCCTTAAGAAAATTACCAACCAAAGAGCTATCCTGTCACTAAAGTGGGCGTTGGGTAAATATTTGAGTTCTTTTTTGCACGCCCAAGACCATTTCTTTTGGCTAATTTGCTTCGCTTTAAAGCATAATTCGGCGCAACCATGGGGTAATCCACAGGAAGCCCCCAGCGTTCTTTGTATTGCTCTGGAGACATCTGATAGGTCGTCCTAAGGTGTCTCTTTAACATTTTTAATTTTTTTCCATCCTCAAGACACACCAAATAGTCATCTTGAATAGATTCTTCTTTTGGAACTGTAGGATTTGCTCCCACATTATAATATGCCTTACAATGAAGATTGTTTAAGGTGGAATACACATTATGAATCGCCTGAGTGAGTTCACTTATGCTAAGGCTATTGTTCTGCGTATACCCTCTTACGATCTGACCAAGGGCGATCATAATGGCGTCTGACTGAGGCTTGTGACTTACTGACATTTGTTTTCTTTTATTAAAATAGTTACTATGATAAGAAATATAATATTTTTATAAAAAATGCAATAGGAAATCATGCAATGAAAATAATTTTTTTAAGAAGAAAGATCATTTTACAGACTCTAATCACTTATTTTTTAGAGTTGTTTTTATTGAGCAAACGTTAACAAACTATTTAAAAAATAAAAAAACTGTTACGATCGGTAAAATTTTACATAATTAACTTTTTTTAAAATACTTTTGATAGGAGATTTTCTAGAAATGAAAATAAATTTATCAATTGTTAAAAACAATTTTTTTTATGAGCCATTTGACTTTTTTCTGAAAGGTGATAGAATAATAAATAGTTGTCTCCATAGTCTAGCGGTTAGGACGCTGCCCTTTCAAGGCGGTAGCGCGGGTTCGATTCCCGCTGGAGATGCCATTTTACCAGGATAAAAATGCAAAAAATTTTAATGGCAAAAGCAGTTGCTTTATGGTTGATTGATAATACAAAACTTACATTTCAACAAATTTCTGAATTTTGTCGAATGCATGAGCTTCAGATAGAAGCTTTGGCCAACGGCGAGGGGAACATCGCTTCTATGGATCCAGTTATGCTGGGGGACCTTACAAAAGAAGAAATTATTCGTTGTGAAGGAGATCCTAGTGCTGTATTGATGCTAAATCGAAAGGTGGGCACCTGTCAAAAGAAACGAAAAGCTTACGTAAGCTTGGCAAAACGAAAAGAAATTCGAAATGGAGTGTTGTGGTTAGTGCGGTTTTATCCAGACCTTAAAGACACCGATATTGTTAAATTTCTTCCCACCACCAAAAGCACCGTTCATGCTATTCGTTCTGGAATGTATTGGGATATCAAGAGTTTAACACCGAAAAATCCTGTTTTGATAGGTTTGTGTACACAGGAATCTTTAGAGCAGTTGATTGCCTTAAGTGAAGAGCGCAGCCCTTCTTATCATAAAAATTCAAAATAGGTATTTTGCAAAGCTCTTTATCCGCGATGAGTTAACATTTTTACTATTATGCGCTTTATTTCTAAAGGAAGGATTATAGATTGAAAGATTTGATGTGTGAGTGCTTTCATATTTGTGGATAATTTAACATAATCTTTTTGAGAAGTGACAAGTACAGCGTGATGTTTTTTTGCTAAATCTTGTAAAAAAAACTCATCTCTTGGTTTGTAAAAGTAATGGTCTGGAAAACTTCGACTCGCTTTAAGGTTTAATTTGCATTGTTGTATTGTTTCCCAAAATCGTTCTGGATCTCCTAGTCCGCAAAACCCCACTACGGGTGTGTTTTCCGGAAGTGGACATGTGGCAATACACTGGGCAAACCAGGAAGGAATAGAAAATTTCGAAAGGTATTCAGGAAGATTTTTTGGTTCTTTGCTGTATAAGCTTATAATTCCATGGGCGCGCTGAATTCCATTTTCTAAGGATTCTCGTAATGGTCCTGCAGGGAAAATCCAGGTGTTTCCAAACCACTGTTGAGTGTTGGTGGCAATTAAAGCAATGTCTTTGTGTAACTTAGGGTACTGATGACCGTCATCCCAAAGAATAACTGTATTGTTCTTGAAATCAAAAGTATTTTGTATATATTTTGCCCCTTCTAATATGTTTTTAGATACAAGTACAGGAAAATACTGTGCCATCATCCATGCTTCTTCCCCTACGGAATAGGGGGTGTCAGATGCGCTAACCCATAGTGGTCCTTTAGATCTTCCTTTATATCCTCGCGTTAAGATAATGCAAAAATACCCGAAATCTGACAACCACTGTGCTAAAGCTAAGGTACAGGGGGTTTTACCTGCCCCTCCAAGGGTTAGCCCCCCTATGCTGATGACGGGGGCTGTTATACGAAAAGGACTAAAAGGGGTGCGATTCCATTCGTACAAACACTGAGCAATTTGATATAAAGTGCTTACAGCCCGCACCCCCATTCCAGGGCTCTTTTTCCAAAACTCCAAATTTCAATACTCCTTAATTTTTTTTATTTTTATTCAACAAATTGAGTGTGTTATGAAAAAATATTTTTCAGGACCTAACTTATAAACGGTTAATTCGATTTGTTTTCTGAAAATGAAAGAAAACTATCCATAACACTTTTTGTTCCGTATTGTTTAAAGGTTAATCGTACTACACGATTATTATAAGATTCTACTATTCCCCAACCAAAAATGTGATGAAATAGCCGAACTCCTGGACGAATGGCTTCCTTTTCTGGAAAATTAGAGTCTTCTTTTTGGGAAAGTAAAATGGTTTTAATAGAGACATCTTTTTGGGTAGTGTCTTTTTGCTTAAAGGAAGGCGCATTGGATTTTTCTAAAGAAAGACGTAAATTGATCTCACAAGCAGGTAATTCTTGAATGAAACGAGAAGGAGATGACGGCATTTGCCCTTGTATTGTACGACGATTCCAAGCAAATGTAATGTGAACACGCTCCTTTGCTCGAGTTAAGGCAACATATGCCAATCTTCGCTCTTCTTCTAGGTCACGTTCACTTAAGCATCGAATGTGGGGGAATAGCTGTTCTTCCCACCCAACTAAAAATGTCTCATCAAATTCTAATCCTTTTGCAGCGTGCAACGTTAGTATTGATACGCTGTCTTGAGAGGAGCGCGCACGCAGTTCTAAAAGTAAACTCACATGATCTAGAAAATCTTCTAAATTTTGAAAATTTTCTAAAGCTTTTAAAAATTCTTTAACGTTTTCTTGACGAGAAATCCCATCGTTTCCTTGGTTTAATAGATGAGACTCATAGCCAGATTCCTGGAAAACTCGTGCTGCCAATTGCTCTAAGCTTCCTTGATGTTGGCGCCATTGCTGTACTTGGTGCAAAAGAATGGAAAGGGAGGGAGACATTTTTTCTTCTTGACACAACCAACGTCCCGCTTCTTCTAAAGAATATTCTTTTTCTTTGGCTTTTAAATAAATTTTCCCCAAAGCTCCTGGGCCAATGCCTCGTCTTGGTGTGTTGATAACTCGTTCAAATGCAAGGCCATCGCTGGGGTTGTGAATCCAGCGGAGATATCCAAGCATGTCTCTAATTTCTTGGCGCTCATAAAAATTAATTGACCCTACTACTTGATAGGGAATATGTTCTACCAGAAAGCGTTCCTCAAATTCTCTACTTTGAGCGCTGGTGCGCATTAATATAGCCATGGAAGAATAGGGGTGCCCCTTTTGGTAGGACTGAACGATTTTTTTTATCACGTAAGCAGCTTCTTCTTTAGAATCCCATAGTCCTTGGACTTCGATTTTTTCTCCTCCTTCCCGTTGTGTGCGAAGAATTTTTCCGTGTCTTAGGCGATTGTTTCCAATGAGTTGACTTGCTCCAGACAAAATAGAAGGGGATGATCGATAATTCTCTTCTAAGGGAATGATATAAGCTCCAGGAAAATCTTCTTGAAACCTTAAAATATTTTCAATACTGGCGCCGCGCCACCCATAGATGGACTGATCTTCGTCCCCCACACAAAATAATCCTTCTGTTTGTGCTGCAAGAAGTTTTAGCCAAGAATACTGAAGTCCGTTAATGTCTTGATACTCATCTACTAAAATGTGTCTAAAATATCGTTGCCACTTAGATAAAATAGTTTCGTTCGTTTTTAGCATGTGATAACTTAAAAGCAACAAATCGTCAAAATCTACACTGTTGGTTAATTCTAGTTCTTGTTGATACTGATGATAAAGCGTTAAGATAACTTCGTCGCAAGGTAAAGAAACTTGTTCTGGAAGCCAAGTTTGGCATTTCCATTGACTAATTTGTTGAAGAACGTTTTGACAAGTGTATTGTCGTTTAGCTTTCATGGATTTTAAAAGCTTTGCCATAACACGCCCTTGGTCTTTCGTGTCTAGAACAGAAAATCCCGGCTTTCGTCCCATAAGCTCTGGAGCGCTCTTAAGTAACCTTAACGCTAAACTATGAAAAGTTCCAATCCATAGACTTTTCGTTTGAATAGACATAAGCTGTTCTAGGCGTCCCTTCATTTCTTGGGCTGCGCGATTTGTAAAGGTAACTGCCATAATATTGGATAAGGGGATTTTACGCTTTTGCACTAAATAAGTGTAACGCAATGTTAGTACTCTAGTTTTTCCTGTTCCTGCCCCTGCAGAGATTAAAACTTTTCCTTCTGCTTGAACTGCAGATTTTTGTGCCTCATTGAGTGTTTCAAAAATTCTGGAAAACTCATCAGGTTCCAAATTTTTTAAGGTTTGATTCCTAACTTCAGAATTTTCTGATTTTAGAGTTTCTGATTTTAGTTCAGGGGAAGATTCTTTATTCACAAAGCCACTCCTTTAATAATTGTGCTTAACGCGATTTTTTGCTTTTTATTTACGAATAAAATGGATAATACGAGACATGATCCAGAAAAAAAACTCTTTAACGTTTGATTTTTTTGTTGCACTGGCGGGAAGTTCCTTAATAAAACGCGAGGGAAAAGAAAGCGCAAGCTTCTTTAATTTGGGGCGATTCCAACAAAACGTGATGTGAGCGCACACTCGTGCTCGTGTTAAGGCAACATATGCCAGACGACGCTCTTCTTCTAAATTGTTTTCATCTAAACACTGAACATAAGGAAAAAGACGTTCTTCCCACCCTACTAAAAACGTTTCATCAAATTCTAATCCTTTTGCAGTGTGGAATGTTAACATAAAAACCGCCTCTTGAGAAGGCTGAATGTGTAATTTTGTAAATAAATTTACGTGATCTAAGTATTCTTTTAAGGTTTTGAATTTTTGTAATTCTTGTAAAAACGTTTTAAAATTTTCTTGAATAGATATATTCTTATTTCCTTGGTTAAGAAAAAAATCCTCATACCCAGATTCTTGAAAGATTTGCAGTATTAGCTGTGTCAAAGATCCTTCATGTTTCCTCCACTGATTAACCTGGTACAGTAAAGATTTTAAGGGGTGGGGTGCTTTAGGTTCTTTGCATAACAGTCGTGCTGTTTTTTCCCATGCGTGATGGTGATTTTTTGCGGCAGACGAAATTTTTTCTACCGTGCGTTTTCCAATGCCTCTTTGGTGAGTGTTAACAACGTGACAGAATGCTTCATCGTCATTTGGGTTATGTATCCAGCGCAAGTACATTAACATATCTTTAATCTCTTGCTGCTCATACAAGTGCACAGAATCCATAGTTTGATAAGGGATCTTTTTTTTTAAAAAAAATTTTTCAAATTCTTGACTTTGGATGTTGGTTCGCATTAAAACAGCCATACGAGAGTAAGAAAGCCCTTTTTTATGAGCGCAGAGAATTTTTTTCGTTACATAGTCTGCTTCTTTTTCTGGATTCCATACCCCACGTATTTCTATTTTTTTACCTCCTTTTTTCTGGGATCTTAACGTTTTTTTATTTCGCAAACGATTGTTTGCGATAAGCGTATTGGCTCCTGATAAGATTGCGTAAGAAGATCGGTAATTTTCTTCCAAAGGAATGATGTGAGCTCCGGGAAAATCTTCCTGAAAACGTAAAATATTTTTAATGTTGGCTCCTCGCCAGCCATAAATAGACTGGTCTTCGTCACCAACACAAAATAGGCCATCTGCTTGATGAGCAAACAGTTTAAGCCACGCGTGTTCTAGTGGATTGATATCTTGATACTCATCTACTAAAATATGTCTAAACTCTTTTTGCCACTGCGATAAAAGAGCCTTGTTTTCTTGAAGCATGTGGTAACTTAGTAAAAGCAAATCGTCAAAATCTACTCTGTTGGTAATTTCAAGTTCTTGTTGATATTGATAATATTGGGGTAAATAAACAATATTTTCGGTGGCGGGAACATGATGTGGAAGCCAAGTTTGACGTTTCCATCGATGAATATGTTGTAATATGGTTTCGTGTACATTTTCTTGAGAAGGAAAAATCTTGGCCATAATTTGTTTTTGATCTTTTGTGCTCAAAACAGAAAATCTCTTCGTGCGCTTTATGTGTTCTGGAGTGTGTTTTAACAAGCGCAACGCCAAACTGTGAAAAGTGTCAATCCATAGATCTTTTGTCTTGATGGGCATAAGCGCTTCAAGACGTTTTTTTACGCCTTGAGCAGCAAAACGAGTAAAAGTTAATACCATAATGCTAGAAAGAGAAACACCAAGCACTTGTGCTAAATAAGCATAGCGTAAAACCAAAACCCAAGTTTTTCCTGTTCCTGCCCCTGCGGAAACTAGCACTTTCCCTTTTGCTTTTACCGCAGATTTTTGTGCTGCGTTAATAGGGGGAATGCTTAGAAAAAAATCTTCCGTTTTAAGATCTAAAGGAGATACGGTGCTCACAACAAGAACGTGTCATTTATAAACCGATACCTTGAACAGACTCTCGAGAGAAAGAGGGTTCTAGAGACTCCATTTCTTTTTCGATATAGTTGCTGATAATGTCTTCTAGATCTCGAAGATGCGTTGAGAATTTTTCATCTCCATCTGGAATTAATTTCAAATTTATTTTTTGTCCTCGCTTTTGTGCTGACAGCTGATACGCAAGACGTACAACTAAATCACAAGGGGTGACCGTATCTTCTGTGCCATGAACGATTAATCCAGGGTGAGGACAAGGAGCCAAAAAGTCAAACGGATAGAGGTTTGGGCGCAGCGCAACTCCCACAAAACGTTCGCATTCTGGGCGTCGCATCAAAATTTGCATCCCAATCCAAGCGCCAAAAGAATATCCAGCAACCCAGTACCGTGCTTTTGGAAAATATCTGTCGGAAAGCCAATTTAAGCACGCTTCTGCATCGGAAATTTCTCCTTCTCCATTACTAAATGTACCAGTGGATTTTCCTGTTCCACGATAATTAAACCTTAATACGTCGAATTTGCATCGAACAAAGCTTCGGTAAATTGTGAACATGACACTGTGGTCCAATAATCCTTCCCACTTAGGATGGGGGGATGCTAGCAATACTACATTAGAGGACTGCTTAGTTGTATGATAAATTGCTTCTATTTTTCCTTGCGGACCCGGAATCATGAACGTTGACGACATTTCTACAAAATAATTAATGCTTGATCTAATATATTGCATTTTTTTTTTACTTTTGTCAATTTATGTTTTTGTTTTTATGAAAAATATCATTTTAATATTTTTTTTATTTTATATCCTTTATTGGCAATGCTACTTTGGTTTGAACATTGAATCGATAAATATTTATACCCTGTACTTTTTGTTCAAATTGGAATTAATTTTTTAAATACTAAATGTTGATTGTTTGTGAAAACGGATGTAATATTTAATCGAAAAATAGTTTTTAAGGTTTTTTAAACTATTTTAAAAAAATTAAATGTTGTTTCTGTTAAAACTTCTGAACAATCACCCTTGAAACTCTGCGCGTTAAAAACTAAAATCAGTAACAAATATAAAGGTAACGAGAATAAGCCGTGAGATTTAAACTTCCCTCTTTGCACTATCATGCGCATCCAAAAGCAGGAAAATGGGAAATGATCCCCTCTAAACCTTTAAAAGGGTGGCAAGATTTTGCTCTTGCATACAATCCTGGAGTGGCTTTTGCTTGTGAAGAAATCATTAACGATCCTCAAAGTGCCTATGAATTAACTAACAAGGGGCATTTGGTTGCTGTTATTACGAATGGAACAGCGGTGTTAGGAATGGGGGATATAGGGCCTCTTGCGGCAAAACCCGTGATGGAAGGAAAATCAGTTTTAATCAAATATTTTTCTGGTTTGGACAGCATCGATTTAGAAATTTCAGAAAAAGACCCTCACAAACTGGTTGAACATATTGTAGCGTTGGCGCCTTCTTTTGGAGCCATTAATCTGGAAGACATCAAAGCTCCAGAGTGTTTTATTGTGGAACACGCGTTAAGAGAACGATTAAATATTCCTGTTTTTCACGACGATCAGCACGGTACAGCCATTGTGGTATGCGCTGCTATACTAAACGGGTTATACTTAAAAAAACTTCCCATTGAAGAAGCCATAGTGGTGGTTAATGGTGCAGGGGCTGGGGCGTTGGCCTGCTTAGGGCTTTTACATCAGTTTGGGGTAAAGAAAGAAAACATATGGCTTTGCGATCAAAATGGTATAGTGCACACAAAAAGAGACAACGTCACAGTCTATAAGGCGCCTTATGCGCGTGATACGCTGCATCGCACTTTGGAGCAGGCATTAAAAGGTGCTGACGTATTTTTGGGGCTTTCAAAAGGACGTCTTCTTACAAAAGAAATGATCGCTGGAATGAATTCTCGTCCTTTGATTTTTGCTTTGGCAAACCCAGTGCCAGAAATTTTACCCGAAGAAGTTTACGAGGTTCATCCTGATGCATTGGTAAGCACAGGAAGGTCAGATTACCCAAATCAAATCAATAATATTTTGTGCTTTCCCTATATATTTAGAGGGGCATTAGAGGTGCGTTCGTCTTGTATCACAGAAGAAATGAAGCGTGCTTGCGTTCAAGAACTTCAACGTATTGCTCAAGAAGGAGAATGGGGGTCTTGTGGTGCCTATGAAGGAACTTTACATCCTTTTGGGACAGAATATTTTATTCCAAAGGCCTTTGACCCAAGATTAAGAGCTCGCCTGCCTATAGCAATTGCAAAAGCAGCGATTAATGCTGGGGTTTCTCTTTTGGGGGAAGAGCAATTACCAGAAATTGAAAGAGAGCTTATCTTAGAAGCGTATGAGTCGCTTCCAACTTTTTGTCGCCTTTGCCTTATTCAAAGCGTTGAAAAGAAATCTTTTTTAAGACCCTCTTTAATTTTTAGTTACGCCTTAGATGCTCAAGATTGCTGGAGCGCTTTTAAAGGAGCGCTTTTAGCTGTGCAAGGTCACCATCTTTGTTCTTTTCAAGTAGTTCATCCAAAGGGAAGCGCCCATGTAAATGATACGCACTTTCCTCAGCACTCGTGGGGGGGGGCGTTACCAAAGACTGCGCACCTTTATGGATTTTCTTGTTTGCCTTCAAACGTTACTGTTAGTCTAAACAGTCAGGCAAGTAACAATAAAAATTCATTATTCCTTTTAGAAGAACCAGATCAAAAGACAAAACTTTATATTACCCGCCTTGTAAAAAAAAATTCTGCACTTCACCAGGCTGTGTGTGTATTAAAAGATGACGATTCTTCAAAAATGACATGGGAAGTTTCTGAAAAGTTTAATCTTCCTTCTGGTCTTTATATTCAAGATGAAACACTTTATATACCAAAAACTACATCACTTCGTGATATGATAGAATCAGCAGCCTTGGTGATAGGGACGCATTTATGAGCGTGAGATCTAAAGGATTAGATTTTTCTGAAGGAAGATTGGTTCAAGTCTTATCCAATAAAATAGCCTCACTTCAAATTCTCTTAGAGAATTCTGAAAATGGCCAGGCACTGACTCAGCTGATTAAAGGATTGTATCCCAGTGAAATTGCTTATTTGCTTCAACACTTAGAAGAAGAACAGCGCCGCAAATGCGTATTGTGGATGAAGTCTCAATTCGATGCAGAAATTTTACTATTTTTATCTCCCTCTTTACGAAAAGAAGTGGTGGATTTATTCGACATTTCTGAGCTCAGCCGAATATTAATGCATTTGGAAAGTGACGATGTGTTAAGTATTTTAAGAGACTTGGATGCGATTCACTATCAAAAAGCTTTAAATGATTTTCCTCCAGAAAAATCTCGTTTTTTTTTAGAGCGGTTGCGCTACCCTCAGTGCACTGCCAGTTCTTTGATGCAAAGCGAAGTTTTGATTTTCCCCGATCACTGGAAAGTGATTCAAGCGCTAGAACATATGAGGTCTTATCATACCCCCAGGTTTTATGATGTGTTTGTGGTGGATGATGAGCGGCGCTTTTTGGGATCAATAGAGCTTTCAACTTTCGTTAAATGCCAAGAAGAAGATCTTTTGTCTGAGGTTATGACCAGAAGTGTTCATGCTATTCCCATGGATTGGCGTCAAGATGAGATTACTTTTATGTTTCGTTTGTACGAGCTAATTTCCGCTCCAGTTATTGATAAAGATGCCAGAATTATTGGGGTAATAACCGTAGACGATGTGATGCGTGTGATTGAAGATAAAGTAGCAGAAGACTTTATGCACCTTGGGGGCATTCATGCCTCAGATTTTCATAAAACTGTCAGCAAAACAAGCTTGGGACGGTTAAATTGGTTGTTGATTACAGTGATAGATGCTGTTTTGACTTCTTTGGTGATTCATTTTTTCGAAAAGGTTTTGCATTTCAAACAAGGGTTAATTGTGTTAATGCCCATTGCAGCAGCCATGGGGGGGAACAGTGGTATTCAAGCTGCAACTGTAGCCATTCGCGCCTTGGCAACAAAGGAACTGAATACGTTAAATTCTGTACGGTTTTTGTGGAAAGAGGTAAGCGTTTCTTGTTTTAATGGGTCATTGTTAGGGGTTGGGTTAGGGGGACTGGCATTTTTGTGGTTTAAAGATATTCGTGTTGCTTTGGTTTTGGGGGGGGCGGTATTGTTTAATATGTTATGGGCAGGTATAGCAGGAACGTTGTTTCCAATGATTATTGCGCGCCTTTCTGGAGACCCAGCTCTGAGCTCTGGCCCTTTATTAACCACAACAACCGATGTGTTTGGGTATGGATTGTTTTTGGGGTTATCTTATTTTATTTTCAAATTTTAAACTATCCTTCTTTTACAATAGCATAAAAACCATTTATTAAAATTATTTCGTTAAATTTTTATTCTAAGGACAAAAATATCTTGAAAATTGATAAAATCTAACTATACTCTAAGAATGTGGGATAAATGGGGGAAAGTACGTTGACAAAAATGAAAACTCATAGTGGCGCTAAAAAACGTTTTAGACTGACAGCCAGCGGAAAGGTAAGAAGGGGGCATGCTATGAAGCGCCACAATATGCGCAAAAGGCCTACGGATATGAAACGAGATGCTAGAGGCATGTGCATTATGGATGCTTGCGATGCAAAAGTTATAAAGAAGAGTTTTTTGCCTTATGGGCTTGATTAGGAAGAGGTAAATTATGACCAGAGTGAAAAGAGGTGTGACTGCACGGGCGCGCCATAAGAAAATTATAAAAATGGCAAAAGGGTACAGGGGACGTTCTGGCTCTTGCTTTCGTATTGCACTTCAACGTGTAGAAAAAGCTTTGCAATATATGTACCGAGACAGAAGATGCAAAAAGAGAGATTTTAGGGCATTGTGGATTCAAAGAATCAATGCGGCAGTACGTCATCACGGGATAGTTTATAGTGATTTTATGCACGGATTGAGCTTATTACAAAAAGAAGCAGGGGAAGTGTTAAATCGGAAGATATTATCGGATATGGCTGTTCATTCTCCAGAAACTCTTTCGGCGTTAATTGAGCGAGTAAAAGCTGTTATTCCTGGACATCGGTGCGTTAAGGGATGGACGGAGTTATGATCGAGGTTAGCGGTAAAAAGCTTAAACAATATATTGAAGAATTAGAGCAACTTGAAGAAAGGCGGATTCAAGTTGTTGAAGAAACAAAAGAGGTTCTTGCAGACGCTAAAGGAGAAGGTTTTGATATAAAAATTATCAAAAAAGTGCTTCAAATTCGTCGAATGAAGCCGGAAAAATTTTCAGAACAAGAAGCTCTTTTACAAACTTATATCGATGCTCTTTTAGAGGAAACAAGTTAAGGGGGCAGTTTGTTCGACTTTTTGGTGCTCCTGGTAGATTTTTTTATCCTTCTAAAAATCTACCAATTTTTCATATTTTGTTTAATTTAATAAGGTTAAGAAAAATTTCGGCTGCTTAAAAATGCTAATGCATGGTCTAGCGCATCAATCGAAATATTGTGAGCTGCGTTTGGGTCGATCCATTGTTCTACGGAAAGCCGATTGTTGAACAAATCTTTATAGGTTAGATGCATTGCTTCCAAAGGAACAACATCGTCTTTTTTTCCATGATATAACCAAAAGTCTGGAAAATACACAGGGACAGTCCTAATTCTGTAAAACCCTGAAAATCCTAATACCAAAGCGCAAGGCATGTGAAACAACCCCAAATGACAAGCAAGTGCAGCACCTTGGGAAAACCCTGCAAGAATTAACGGAAGTGGATCTTCAATCAAAAACTGAAAGCGTTTAGAGACATTTCTTGCTGATCGTTCAATAGCATACTGTAAGGTAGAAGAATATCCTTGTGTATCAATCAAATCTTTTGAATGAAAAGCTGACAAGGAAAACCACTGGCGACCTTTACCTTCAAGATGACCTTCAAAGGGCTCATGACCGTCAGGAACTATAATAGTTATATTTGGATTTTTTTTTTGAAAATATTCTGCGCACTGAGTTAAATTTTCTCCGTTAGCTCCATATCCGTGAAAAAAAACAAGGCGCGCTTTTTCTGTTTGAGGGGCCTGAAAAACAAGATCATTCATAGAACTTAAAGCCTTTAATTTTGGAAACCTCCCTTATATGAATTCATGATACTTAAAAGATCTAAGAGATCAAGAGCCTTAAAATTTTTTACTTTAACTATATTTTTATTACATCCTTTGCTTTATGCAAAATAAGCAGTACTCTAGAGCGTAAAAATTTGTTATTATGTACGAAGAAGGTAAAATTTGTATTTATTAAAAAGGTTGAATGATTGAAACGCTTTCAAAAGTATATTTTTCGCGCTTTATTTAAGTATACGCTTCTTTTTTTTCTTGGCTTGAATGCGCTTACATGGTTTGTTCAATTTTTTAGAATCAGTAAGGGGATTTCTGGAAGAGGTGCATCTTTATCAAACGTTGCTGTATTATCTATAATAAGCCTAGTGCCGATGATGTACTACACTTTGCCTATGGCGCTAATTTTGGCTTGCGTGTACCGATACACATACTTTGTTCAAGACAGAGAAAGAGACATCTTATACAGCGCAGGAATCGGGCCATGGAGCTTGGCTTGGCCTAGTGTAAAACTGGCCCTTTATTTTATAGTCTTTCTATATAGCGTAGGATTTTTTTGGGGGCAAAAAGTTGCACGGTACGTTCAAATTGAAGAAATGAAACTAAGGCAGGTTATGCCGCATCATTGGCTTACTCCGGGAGTATTTTTTTCTATAGGGGATGCAACACTTTATATTCATAACAAAAAAGTTGATGGAATACTGGAAGGAGTTTTGTTGCATGAACCAAAACCGAAACGTACCATTGTCTTTTCTGGAAAATATGGAAGTATTAATCAAGATAATCAGGATCTTATTTTCACTCTTTATCAAGGAACATGCCATGTTTTTATGCATAACAGTCGAAAAGCACCTTACGTGATGTCTTTTAAAACGTATATTGTGAGGATACCTCATCATAAAAAAATTTCTTTGCCTTCCCCAAAACCCCAGGGAGTGGAATTTGTTGAGCTTTTAAAACATGTTCAAGATGGTGATGCCAAGATGCCTTGGGTTCGGGAATTGTATACGCGATGCTTTTCTCCTTTATGGATGATTCCCAATGTTTTATGGATTGCATGGATAGTTCTTTCTGGTCAAAGTATCAATATAAAATCTTACTACAGATATGGAATTCTTTTTTTAGGATTGATTATTTTTCAAGCTATTCCTTTGGGGGCGGTTTATGTTTGGCACTTCTGGGGGGCGTGTGCGCAGATTTTTTGGTTTATTCCCGGAATTTTATGGATAAGATTAATGCTTCAAAATCGCACAGGAGTGGCGCGTGTTTCCGATAACTTTTAGGTATAATATAAAAAATTTTTTAAAATCTTTTGGATTCGTTCTTTTATTTTTTTTGTTTTTTTCTTTTGTCGTTGAATTGATTTTTATAAAAAAAAATCTTAGTGTTCAAACCAGCGTTATGGAACAGTACGAGTACTTGTTTTTAAAAGTGTTGATATTGATTAACAAACTTTTTCCTTTTATCATATTTATTTCTGCAATATTATGGATATTAAGACTGAAAAAATTGCGTACTTGGTCTATTTTTCAGTGTGCTGGGGGGTCTGTTATTCAAATTTTAAAAGGGCCTACTTTTGCAGTGATTTTCATAAGTTTATTTGAATTACTCTATTGGGGACCTTGGTGCCATAATATGATGGAAAAAGCTTGGAATATTCAAAAAAAAGAAAATTATTGGGTACAACCTCAATCGCGATGGAAATTTATTCATTTACCCAACAACGTAAGTTGTATCTTACATATTCCTGATGCGCACATGGAACTGTTTTTTTTTAATAAAGACTTTACTTTACAAAAGTATTTGTATGCAAAAAAATTTTTTGTACATCCAGGAAAGTTAAGGCTTCAGCAGGTTTGGTCGATGCCTATAGGCAAACATCCAAAGCTTTTACCTTCTTTAATCTTAGATTTTCCTTTTCTATCTTACCAAAGCCAAGGGAAACATCCGTTTCTTATGTCTTTCTTGGAACTAAATACTCTTTCTCATAACGTGTTTTTATCCCAAACAATTTTATTAAGACGACATTATTTTTTATCTAATACTGTATGGTTTTGTTTACTTCTTCCTTTTGCTTCTGCTGTACTGGGTGGATATCAGCGCTCTATATACAAATATATATCAAGAATTTTTTTTGGAACTGTAATGTGTTTTTTGCTGTTTTTATTTAAGGAATGGAGCTGCATGATAAGCTATGCCATGACAGGACACATCCTAAGCTATTGTATCACCTGGTTTGTTCCTTTGGTAACTGCTTTGCTTACTCTATCTTTATGGATTTCAAAGGCGGAATTGTAAGAACCTGTCTTCACAGTTAAGCCAACCGACGAATTAGTAGCATTGAATGGGGGATTATAACTTTGTATTTCTTCGGTTGAACGCCTATTTCATAATCGGCCAATCGCCCAAAATGTATCTCTACCCCCTATCTTTTCGCTAAAATTGCCTAGCTCGGCGTAATATAGTAATTTAGGTTAAATCGGACATTTTAAAGAACCACGAAATAGCGTCGAATAGAGCGTTGAAATTTGGTATATTGTCACCTCTTCATATTAGCCCGGAATTTCTCTATTGGATTCAAATCACAAGAGTAAGGAGGTATAAAAATTATACTGCATTTTACAGATTCTATTCATTCTTTACTTCTCTTGGATTTATGAAAATAGGCATTATCCATAATAACACCTTGACCAGGCTTTAGTTCCTTGATCAAAAATTTTTCTCCCAAGTCCGTTAAACCTCATTGGTGCTATCAGCGTGTTATTAACAAAACCGGCAATACTATATACCAAATCACACTGAAAGTGTTGGACTAATGCGTTGAAAGTAGTCATTGACACAGACAAGATCCATGGCGATGTTGTCCCAGGTTTGGTCGAAAAAATACAGCATACTCTTGCAAAACTCTTTGGCAGAGACGAAAAATCGATTATTGCGCACATGTTCATTCTTCGATGGGTGCAGGTTGGGGGGGCTATAAGGGGGCAAATAATGCACCTCAATCCCCCTTTCTTTTGCTGCTTTTTGGGTATCTTTGCTTGTAGAGGCCTTGATCCAAGATCAGGTGAATGTTAGGCGCCTTTGGA
>NZ_ARPM03000158.1 GCF_000388175.3 Holospora undulata HU1
AATCTTTTATTAAAACATTAATTATTATTTCAGGAGGGGATTTCAATGCTGTTAAACATTTATTTTGACACTTTCAACACTTATGCCCTGCCCCCCCCCAACCTGAACCCCATCGAAGAATGAACATGTGCGCAATAATCGATTTTTCGTCTCTGCCAAAGAGTTTTTCAAGAGTATGCTGCATTTTTTCGACTAAACTTGGGACAACATCACCATGGATCTTGTCGAGCGCATCAATGACAACTTTCAACGCTTTAGTCCAACACTTTCAGTTTGATTTGGTATAAGATAGTGTGCTGAACATTAGCAAATCTAAACTTTTTTATCGATTTTTTCATACAAAATTCATACAAAAAATTAACGCCCCAATATCAATGCTTGTCGTTCGCACAAAAATGAATACTAAAAATCGCTCCTTAAGCCAAATTTAAAACATCAGCTATAACTTTTGTACTTGTTTCTGCAAATCCCAAAGGAGTTTTTACGTTAGACCATATTTTTTCAAAATTTTGAGGATCTTTTGAAATTTGATTAGAATTCAATAAGACCTTTAAAGCACTTTCTAAGCCTTCAGGAGTAAAATTTTCTTGCAAATATTCAGGAGCAACCATTTTTTTTGCAAGAATATTAACCAATCCCACATAAGGAGTTGTAATCAAGCGTCGCAATATCCACGCCAAAACGCAGTGCACTCTATATCCAATTACCATGGGGGTACCGCACAGAGCTAGCTCTAACGTTACTGTTCCTGAGCAAGCTAGTGCTGCAGTAGAATTTAAAAATATTGATTTTTTTAACAAAGAATCTGTGACGACTAGATACTTTTCTTGTTCAAACAATTCTTTATGTTCTGGAAGAGTGACTATAACGACTTGAAGATTTTTTACAGCGCGCCTAAGAAGTTCTACACTCTGTTTAAAAACTGGCCAACATCGTTTGATTTCTGAAATCCTACTTCCAGGAAGAATGCACAGCAAAGGATGAAGAGATGAAAAGCTGGGATAAGTACTCCAAAACACATCCCTGTTCACAAAAGACTGATCGGCCAAGGGATGTCCGACCCAAAAACAAGGAATCTTTGGAAAAAACTTTTTTTCAAATTCAAAAAGATGAAGCAAATAATCGGTCTTTTTTTCTAAAGTCCTTGCTCGACTTTTTCTCCATGCCCAAACTGAAGGGGCAACGCAATGGATCCGCTTTGTTATCTTACGTACAGAATGACTTACTCGAAGAGAAAAGTCCGGGCAATCTATCGTTAACAAAAGATCTGGACGCTGAAGAAAAATAGCATTGACCGCTTGATAATACCGCTTTATTAAAGAAATTCCATTTTTTAACACAGAGCCAATCCCCATGTGGCACAATTCTGTGTAGGGAAACAATGAAACAAATCCCCCGGACTCTTCCATTAAAGGGCCTCCAATTCCAGAAAAAACAATGTCAGGATATTTTTGGCGCAAAACAGCCAATAAGGAACCTCCTAGTGCATCCCCTGAAGGTTCCCCGGCTATCACCCATACTTTTCTAAACGAAGAATGTATTTTTGTCAATGTGCTAAGCCGTGATCCATTTGTGCATTCTTTTTATAAAAAACGCACTTACCCCTATGCTTAAAAATCCGCCAAAACTACTTAATAAAAAAACACTCCATCTTTTCAGTGTAGAGCAAGTCTCTTGATTTTTTTCATCAGGATAAAAAAACTTGATCATTTTTTGGGTAATGTCAAATCCTCCCGAAATGTTCAAACACAGCATCATTACAGTGATGCACACTAAAATCTTGATACCTGTCTCATGGATCCCCTTTGGTAATCCTTTTACTGATTGATCAAGTAAAATAAGAACGCATATACTGGAAACACCGTTAGTCAAGCTCATCAATGGTGCATGAAAAATACTTGGAACCCGACACACGGTATAATACCCTAAAGCTATTCCTATCATAAATACCATTAAAAAATCCATAACAATTCCTCCTTTTTATGAAATGCTTTTTGAAAAGATTTTATGATCATTCGGTGATGCACATAGCTTCTAACAAAGGATCATCTTTTGGACTAGTCCAACACTTAGTTTTTGCATTCCAAAGTAAATTAATCAAAGCTAAAAGATTTTTTCCATACAGTAAACTAGCAGAAACTGCAAGGTCACTTAAAGGATAGAATGCTCCTATAGTAGTCACCTCTTCAAAACGAATCCCCTTTCCTGCTTGTGTAAAATCGCAATTTCCCAAAGCTCCCAGGTGTGTTGCAAGATCAACTATCACAGTGCCTGGTTGGCACAAAGAAAGCATTTCTTTGGTTAATAACAAGGGAGCATCCCCCCCATGAACAAGTGCACTGCAAATAACAGCATTGTAAGACGGTAATACCGTTTTTAAAAACTCTTGCTGAGCTCTTTGTTCTTGAACAGTTAATGCCCGCGCATATCCTCCAGAGCCTTCACCATCTTGAATTCCTGGAAGGTGAAGAAACTTCGCCCCTAAGCTTTCTACTTGTTCTTGAGCCTTTGCACGCACGTCACAAGCGCTTATTTTTGCTCCAAGACGACGCCCCATTCCTATGGCTTGAAGCCCTGCAACTCCCGCACCCAGTACCAATATCTGAGCAGGAAAAAGCGTTCCTGCGGCGGTAGTCATCATAGGCAAAATTCTAGGAAGACGGGATGCCACTTGTATAACCGCCCAATACCCCATAAGAGCAGCTTGAGAAGAAAGCACATCCATAAACTGAGCTCTTGAAATTCTAGGTAAAAGCTCTAAAGCATATGCTTGGGTAAAAAAATCTTTATAAAGCTCTGCTTGGGTTTTTCCTCCTAGCAATCCAACAATGCGCGTGTGCCGAGGTAGCAAATTTAAGATTTCTGATGAGACCCCCCCTACAGAAAGAAGCAGCGCTGCATCACGACATAAATCCGCTTTATCATCAGTCCACTTTACTCCTTGAGCTTTATAGGAATCTACAGAAAACGGAACAGTACAATTTTCGAACCAAATTTCAAATCCCAGCGCCGTTAAAGAAGGAATATGTTCTGGAGCCAAAGCAACACGCTTATCTTGAACAACAGTGTTTGCAGGAACGATAATCTTCATAAACTCTTAAAGCTTCCTTTAAGAAACAAAGAAAATTATAGAAGCAACAAATTGTTTTTGTCAAGCAAGTAAAAACAGATTCTAAAAATATTAATGGGGGGAAAGAATACTAGGCCGTGTCCTAGCTTAGGAAAAAGGACAAGTGAAGCCAAGTAAATAACGCTAAGAAAGGTTACAAAAGTTTTCATGGCGATAGAAAAGGCAGGCTCCCCCTTACATAAACTGTCCTTGGCTGCCCCCTTTGTTTTCATGAAAAACACCCTTCATCCTATCCTACTGATCATCCCGCAACACATTTGAATTTTTATCAAATTCTCAAAAAGATATAGAAAAAATCAAATTAATTGAGAGCTCTTCCTAGTAAAAAATTTTCGATAAATTTTTACCGTCACATAAAATAAAAGAAAATGAAAAGCAATATCTAAAACGGTAAAAAAATCCCAAATTCTAAATAATTCCGTAATATCAAACAAAATCCAATTCCAAAATTTAAAAACTTCTTTTGCTAAGCCAAAACAATTAAAACAAAAAAGAAACGTAACTATTTGCGCACAACTTAATTTGTGAATGAAAAACACAATTCCTTTAGGATAATAGCGCTGAATCAAAAAAGGAATAAAAAAAACTAAAGCAGCAATACAAGGAAGAAGCGTTAATACATAAGGATAATAAGAAGGATATTTGTCGAAAGAAAAAAGAATTTTTATAACAAAGGAAAGTGCCAGTCCATAAGGAAGAAAAACAAGATAAAAGATGATTTCGTTTAAAAGTACATAAAAAAAAGAATTGATCCAGAAAGTTTTAAGTGCATAATTTTGCATTTTATCCAACTCTTGAGAAAGTTCGTTTTTTAAAGAGGGAGAAAACTCTATCCCCTTATTTTTAAGAAACAAAGGTTTGTAAAGCCAAAAGCTTAGACACATCAAGGGAATGAAAACTACAGATCCTAATATCAGCATAAGGGTGATTTTTTGCTCTAACTTTGCTTTTATAATAAAAAACCCTCCCGCCCCAACAGCAGATGAAGCGACCATAGGAGGAATAATATAGAGCAAAGCTTTTGTGCTTATTAAAGAAGATAGATAAAAAAACCTTTTTAACCAATCGTTTTTGAAAATTTTTTCATCAATCCATCCAATCCATTTTAAAATAAAAAAGAAGCACCCTGTTCCTATTAGTAAATAAAATTTATGACTAATCAAATCAAAAATAGGCCCATCAGCAAAAGCTTTGCTTACAAATGAACAGGTGGAAGAATATAAAAAATTAGAAATATAAAAAACTAATTTATGTATATAAAAAGCAAAAGAAAACCAAAAAACAACCATAGCTATAATAGCTACTATAAACATCTTTAAAAAGCACCACAATCCTCTAAAAATTCCAGGACTATATAGAGAAAAAAGTAAATTTTCATACTGCTGCACAAGGAAAGCACTTAAATTAGGTTGGTTCAAATCAGATTTTTTTGAATTGGATTTTTGTTCTGTTTTAAACATATCAAAATACTTTTTATTATTTGATTAAACGACATTCATTATAACATACACAATAAAAAATTCGAAATAATTTTTGAATTATTGGGAAATTCTCTTTACAATAATTTTAAGCATTGCTTTCAGTCTATAGTAATTTGGGTTGAATTAGGTTTAATTTTTTTGTTAAAATAAAAGGAAAATAAAAGGCAAATAACAAAGAGCTACAGCAACGATTTAAGACGAAGGGGAATAGAATATTTAGATGAGGGGAACGGGTGTATTGAAGCATCGCAACTATTTAAAACAAGTGTATCAGCGATAGGAAGGTGGCATAGAAAATTGGAATAGAAAATGCAGACAAGAAGGCAGGAATTTTCCTAAGAGGCGTGGTGGCTCAGAAAAAAAGATTGACTTAGAAAAGCTTGAAAAGCAAGTCAAAGAAACCCAAGATATGACCTTGAAAAAAGCTGCTCAAGAATTTGGGGGACAATCGGTTACTAGTTAAAAATATTGGCTATGACTAAAAAAAAGATATTAGGCTATGGCTAAAAAAAAGACTTTTCGTACGTGAAAGCAAGCCAAGTAAAGTAAAGAAAATAAAAGCGAATTCAGTATCAAGAATCGATCAAAGATATAGCTTATCCAAGTCTTGTATGTATTGATGAAAGCGGCATTGATATGGCTATGTGCAAAAACAGAAGGCTGGGGCAGAAAAAGTATATGAACAGCTTTGAATCCAACATCATCAGCATTTACGGAAAAAAAGCAAGGTCTGGCTAGATGCACTGCCTGAGCTTGTTGCGGCAATATCTTCAAAGCTAGATTTGCGTGATTTAAAAGCAGTCACTAATCTTACCTACAACTACGTCTTATCAGACTTCCAGGGCGATACCCCGAGTATCCTCAAGCTTGGCTTTGATAATGCAGGTTTTGAAGCAAGAATGCATTTGCGCTCAAGTGCTTTGCAGGATATGGCGCAGTTAAGGTGCTTGCTAAAGATAATGGCATATTGCTTTTGGAAAGAGCAGTGCCCGGCACATCTCTTAAAAGCTATTTTCCAAATCAAGAACATAAATCTGTCTAAATTTCCTGCGGAGTTATCAAAAAACTGCACCAAGATAATTCCTAAAGAGCACATATTCCATCACATCAAATACTGGCTTGCGGCTTTGGATAAGGACTGTCCCATTCCTGTTGGATATCTTCAAAAAGCAAGAAAGCTTAGGAATGAGCTTTTGCAAAGTCTTATACCAGATATTTTGCTCCATGGAGATCTCCACCATAACAATATCTTGCAAAATGCTGATGGCTGGTTTGTGATCGATCCCAAAGGTGTGATTGGCAAACCAGCTTATGAAGTGGTCGCTTTCATCAGAAATCCTATGCTGGAATTACTGAATCACCTTTGAATTGCCATCTCAGAGAATCCTTGATTGGTGCTTTGTGCAAGCGGTGCTTGCATGGGGGGTGGCGTTAGAGGATGGTTGTGATACAAGCTATTTCCAGCAATTAACAAAGATTTTTGATAAGATGTAGCATCACGATAAACAGTAAACAATTACTGACATTTGCTATTTTGGTTGGTAATATTGGCCATATTGAGCGGGTTACAACTGAGGTGCGAATGAGCAAGAATTCAAAAGATAAGTTCTTATTTATTGGTGGTTTTTAATATTTTAATCGTGATTATTCCCCTGTTTCTGACTGTACAGTGGATTTTTATTACGTTCAAAACAACTGACGTATCAAATGTCATTAATTTTTTTTGGAATGCTAGAAAAGACAATCCAAACACCCGAAGGATACGTCAACCTCAGCAATTTTCTTGGACTCCTCTGTTAAAGCTACTTGGCTTTAGCGCAGATTTCATCAGAGCTTTACCATTCCTCATTAGCTTATTTTTTCTTAAAACACTCTTTGCTCATTACAGAGATGGTAAGCTTATTTTTTCTTAAAACACTCTTTGCTCATTACAGAGATGGTAAATTTTTCACCAAAAGAAACGCCATGCTTTATCGAAAGCTAGGTATGCTGTATTTAATGGATTTAATTGATGCACTGTTTATCAAGTCATTCAGCCAGACATTGATGATTTTAGCTGTAACGATGACTAGTCCTCTTGGGTCCAGATATTTATCTATCTCTTTTGGAACGCCCAATTTATCTTCATTATTTTATGGAGTGCTCGTAATCATCGTCTCTTGGATCATGAGCGAGGCAAACAAGCTTCGTGATGAACATAAGTTCACAATATAAAGAAGTGGATTATGGGCATTATTGTGAATTTGGATGTCATGCTGGCTAAGCGAAAAATGAAGCTGCAAGACTTAGCTGATCGTATGGTATTACGGTTCAAAACTTATCGATCCTCAAAACAGGCAAAGTAAAAGCCATACGATTTTCAACACTGGAAAGCATTTGCGAATACTTTGATTGTCAGCCAGGGGATATTTTAGAATTTAAAAAGTATGGGCCATTAAAATGATGAGTCGATTATTTCTGATGTTTTGCATTTGTTTTTCATCTTTTGCGGCTGGGGCTACTGAGAGATCACCCCACAAACACCGATGCAGAAAAGTAAAATGGTGGCATAAAATATGACATACCTCCATCATCCCGCTTTACCACAAAAAGACTAGGCGCAAGATTCCCCTGATATTGCTTATTATTTCAGCAAGCCTTCAAGAGATAAGTTCCCAATTGCTATTTTAGTGAGTGGTTCATCTTTAGAAGACGACATTACAAGCATCATTCATTTTCATCGTTACGTTTTAAAAGAATTTTTAGATTTGGGTGTTGGAGTTGTCACTATTGAGCAACAATACGTTGTTGGCAATCAAATTAACGTACTAGAGTTTATAGAGCATTACACAAGGTATAACCGGTTGAGCGATCACCGCACAGTTATTGAATATCTCAAAAAGCATCCGCCCAAAGGATGGAATGGGAAGCTGATTTTCCTTGGTGTTTCTGAAGGTGGTCCTATTGTAACAGCGTTGACCACTGACTACTCATCAGATGCGCGTGCAACAAGAAATTGGTCAGGCGCGGGAGATTGGTCTTGGCGCGATAAGCTTTGGACTTTTTGCAAGACATGATTTTAAATACTCCTTGGTATGCAAAATTAAGAGCTCAGCTTCCTTCATGGATGCCATATTCACTTGATTTGTATTTTCCAAAATCACGAAAGGATCATGATAACGCTATGGATGAGACAATTAAAAATCCAAGCACCACACTTAAGCTTGCGAGCATGACCTATAAATATCATCACGATGCTTTAATCGTTTACCCAAAACCAGAATATGAAAAAATCAAAACCCCATATTTGGTCGTAGCTGGCGTGAAAGATTCGATTATCGATTCATCTGATGCTTTTGTCCGGAAGGCAAAAAAGACAGGCGCACCTGTAACTTATATGCGCATATCAGATATGGATCATTACGTCAGAAAAAAAGAAGATGTCATTAACGATTCATTTGCGTGGCTTAAAAAGCAGCTTGAGAATTGATTGAGGGACAAGGTTGCCCCCCCCCACACTCACACTTTAAGCCCTACTTAAGAAGCACCCAAATTTCGGTTAAAGATTCCGTTTCAGCTACCTCATAATCAAAATTGTAATAGCAAAATATGCAAGGAAGGTCCCCCAGTTCTTCACCGGACTGCGGTAACCAATCACGATAAATGCTGTAAATCGTGTCACCGATATTATCGCGCGAGCCTTTATGCATGGTGACAGCATACCTTCCAGCAGGTAGAGTGCGTTCTGTAACCTGATCATTCAATTTAAAATCTTGTGGAACGCTAAGGGCTAAATCAAAGCGAAACTCTTCTGGTTTCACTTCTCTTGGATCGTGGTAGCCAAAGCCAAAGGCTTCTCCTGCTTTAGGTTTTAGGTTAATGGGTTGTGCCTTTGCCCAAGTAATAAGCCTATCAAGCGTGTCTGATAATCTCATGGGATCTCCATGATGCTCCATTACAGCAACTCTTTTAGCTGGCAATTCTTTAATCGTTACGTCATAATTTTCTCACCTTTAATATGCGGTTGCGGTGGATTTTCGAAGCTTTCCCAATTAGCCTTACGCCTAAATTCGCTGGGACTTTGTCCGCAAATTTGTTTAAAAGCCCGACTAAACGATTCATGAGATTCGAATCCGGCATCCAATGCAATGTTAATAATTGTTTCCTCTTTATGGACAATCAATTGATGAGTAGCTCGTTTTAAGCCGCAACCACTTGATATAATTCATTAGAGGTAACCCAGTGTAAGCCGTAAATAACCGATGAAAATGATATTTTGAAAAACAAGCGATGCAGCAAAGCTCATCTAGCTCAAGCTCTTCATCAAGATGCTTGCCTATGAAATCAATCACTCTGTCGACTCGTTCTTTGTAACTCATAATATCCCGTACTTCAGTTGTAACCGTCTACATGGATAAAAATACGACGTTTCTGTTTTTTATGCTTGACCACCATTGCTAATCTTCATTTAGTTATACTGCCATATGTAAAAGTTTAAGTAAGTTGCGAACAGAATCCATGACAGATAAGGAATCATCAGCAGCGAAACCGCTTTCATTTTTTTGTAAGTCAGATAAATAAGCGCACAGACCAGAATATCCATAGCGACCAAAACTACGAGAGAAATCCCGGTTAAATGGTAATGGAAAAACAAAGGTGTCCAGCTCCAGTTTAAAATGAGCTGAGTTACGTATAATGTTGTGATAACACTTAGCTTAGGAAATGAAGACGTGCGCCAAATGAGCCAGCCGCAAGCGCCAATCATTCCGTATAAGATAGTCCAAGCAACCGGAAATACATAATTTGGCGGTGTCAGGGGTGAGCGATTTAACGTGCTATACCAAGTGCTAATCTCTGGCTTGGTTAGAGAGCCGATAGCTCCACCAATCGCTATAAGTGCCACAATCCAGATGATTAAAGAGAAGCGGGTTTTATTTTGCATCTTCTG
>NZ_ARPM03000157.1 GCF_000388175.3 Holospora undulata HU1
GATTTGGAAAGCACATGGTGCTGCGTTAAGGATAAGACGCGCTTTGGCTGTGTCGGGCCCGAGCGCTTATACCTCAACGCTTAATCTCTTCTTCCATTTTAGAACCGCCTTGACGCTTGGAGTATGGCGTTTTGCAAGCGTTGGTGCGCTCTATTTAGATTCTTGTAGTTCTTTTCTGGTTCTTGGCTGTGTCTTGGCATTCGCATGCAATAATTATTTCCCGTAAATTTGTCTCCTTGAGTTCTTTATAGATTGCACCATAAGAGTTAGGAACTAAACAAATAACGACTTTACGGTTATAAAATTTTTGCAGAGCAAGTTAGTGGGGGGGCTTACATTTTTGTACTAAATTTTGTAAGATGAAGCCTACATTATGTGTTTTTCAACAGATTTATCAAGTGTGAGGAAAATTTAGATGCAGCATATTTCTTTGAATAATTGTGTAGAAAAGTTCTTAAAGAAAATTACGACTTTTCTTATTTTTTCTTTTGGGGTATTACTGTACGTTCATCATGGGTATCGTTCAAATTTATTTCAAAACCAGGAAATAGATGTAACTTTTTTTAGGAATCAGTCTTATCAACCTCATGTTTTTTCTCAGTTTTTTACTTTGTTTTCTTGTCGTATTTCAAAGTCGCAGAAGGATTTTTATTACTGGAATAGCGTGTTGAATTCATCTAGAAGATTCGATGCGCCTACTGGTTTAGAATCTGCTTTAAGCAAAGTTTTTCCTCACGCATTAAAAAGCTTTTCTTTGCGATGGAACTCTTTAAATAATTTTATGCATGGGTTACGGTTACAGAATATTCTTCCTCACCATCGTGTACTTATAAGAGATGCTTTAATCAGTCTTTCTAAGAAGAAAGTGTTAACGCGCGCTATCGCGGGTAAAGAAGTTCGTATTTTTTACTTGGGAGTGGGAGAAGAAAAACATCTTTCTTTTATAGAAATTCCTATGGATCTAGTAACGACAAAAAAGATTTTTATTGATAAAGAAAAGTTTAGAATTGAAACAATAAAAGATTCTTTGGTTTCTTTTGTTATGCGCACTCAAGGAGTTGTTACCACCTCCCTTCTTTCTGATCTTAGAAGAAAAAGATTACCTTCTTGTGCATTTCGTCTTGCCACATCTTTCTTGGAAGCAAGTAAAATTCCTTTGCGTCAGCACTACGGAAGAGGGTCTCAATTTTTTATATTGTATAGAGGAGTTAAAAATGCACGTACTGGACAGATTGAGTGCAAAGATATTTTGTTTCTTAAGTTAAAGAATACAAAACGCAACGTTTCTTTGTATCCTTATTCCTTACGCAAGAATGCGCCAGGTTTGTTTACGGAAAATGGGGAAAGGGTTAATCAAGCAAAAGAGAAAAGTGGGCTTTCTTTCATTCGCCCTCTTTCTGGGGGAAGGCTATCTTCTTATTTTGGAAAAAGAAAGCATCCTATATTTGGGTACCACCATCATCACAAGGGAATTGATCTTGCAGCGCCTTTGGGAACTCCTGTTCGAGCTGCAGCTTCTGGAGTTGTAGAAAAAGTGGGATGGGTTAGAGGGTATGGAAACTTTATTCGTATTCGTCATTCTAATGACTATCGTACAGCTTATGGCCATTTATCGAGATACGCACAAAAATTACGTCCAGGCACAACTGTTTATCAAGGGCAGGTTATTGGTTTTGTGGGGTCCACGGGAAATGCCTCAGGAAATCATTTGCATTTTGAAATGATCAGAAACGGTTCACAAATTAATCCGATGAGTGTTCATAATTCTGCGCAGCCCATTGAGCGTATGGGGGGACTTCAATATCAAAGATTTCGTGCTTATATTCGACATCTAAATGCTATTTATAATAAATTAGGCAACAATGGTGCTGCAACATAGACATGAGCGTTCGTTATGCGCTCCATATTGAATATGATGGAGGATTTTTTTCTGGATGGCAAAGTCAGAACGTTTCTCCTCTTTCTGTTCAAAAGACGTTGGAGCAAGTATTTTTTAAGCTTACTCAGGAAACTGTTTCTGTGTATGCTGCAGGGCGTACCGATTCGGGGGTGCATGCTAAAGGACAGGTAGCTCATGTTGATTTTGCTAAAGTTTATACAAAAAAGCGTATTTTTAAGGGGGGAAACTACTATTTAAAAAATTCTGGAGTGCAGATTTTGGATGTGAAAATAGTAGATAAGGCATTTCATGCACGTTTTTCTGCAAAAAGCAGAGTATATAAGTACATATTGCTTACGCGCCCTAGTGATAGTCCTTTGTGGAAGTCTCGGGCATGGTGGGTAAATAGACCTATTCATATGACTTTACTGCAAGATGCGGCAGAGATGTTAAAAGGGACCAAAGATTTTTCTAATTTTCGTAATTCTTCTTGTCAGGCTTCTAATCCAGTTCGCACGTTAGATCAAATTACTATAGAGGATATGGGGTCATTTTTGTGTCTAAGATTTCAAGCGAAGTCTTTCTTGCATCGTCAAGTTCGTATGATGACGGGAGCTATGGTTTATTTAGCAGCACGACGTATCTCTACAAAAGAGTTTTCAGAATATTTATCTCCAGGAAATGATGGCAGAAAGCCGTTTACTGCTCCAGCGCATGGTTTGTATCTAGAAAATATTATTTATGATGATTTTATTTTTTAATTTTTAACGGTTTCTATTTATAATATTATTGTTGAACTTATTTATAAAAAGGGAAAAAAATGAACTTCTTTTACTATTTTTTAATGATGACTGTGCTGTCTATGCCTCTGATAGCTAAACAAAGCACTCAGGAAGAGGCAGACGAAGATGTTTCAAAAGTACTTAAAAAAGTATTTGAATCAGATGAAGAATCTGAATCTGAAAAAGATACGAAAAGCAGTGTAGAAAAAGAAAATAAAGAGGATAAAGAGGATAAAGAGGATAAAGAGGATAAAGAGGATAAAGAGGCCGATTAAAATGAAAATAAATTTGTAGTGTAATTTTTTTAATTGCTTCAAAGAGTTTGTTGATTTTACTACAAAAGTAGTAGTTTTTAGGAGGTTTTGCTTGAAAATCAAGAAAATCCTCCGATCTGAAAGAGTGGAATACACTAAAATATTAAAAGATATAAGATTTATTTTCAAAATTTGTAAACAGAGAGATTTAGCTCAAGCCTATAAAGATTTTGATGGAAATTAAAAAAATACTTTTTGAAGCGTCTTTCTTTTTAGATATGTTTATCGTGCACACGCTTTATTTTTCAGTTTGTTCTTTTAGAAATAACAGAAATTCTCCCTTCGCTTTAGATCAATGGAATGGATACTTGGTTATTAGCTCTTAGCAAGAAGTTATATAATACCAGATCCCATCACTAAATGAACAGAGATACAGACATTTGAGGAAGATCGTATAATAAATTTATAACGTATGAAGACAAAGAATGGCTTGTGTGTCCAAATTAATAGAAGATTATGCTGTTGAATTTGCACCCAAAAGTCTAAAACGGATTGGAAAAGATGCTTTGTTGGGGGAGATAAATTGCAGAACTGCAGGCTGTAATCTTAGCTAAAAAATATGGGATCAGTAAAGTAGCCGAAGTATATGATATGGCTAAAACATCATAAAAAGAACATGACAATGGAGCTGGATAGAGTTCTAATTACATAATAAATTATATAATTAAAGTTATGACATATTCATTAGATTTTCGAAAAAAGCATTAAAAACAAAAACAAAGCGCGGGTTATCATTTGAAAAAGTAACCGCTAGATTTTGCATATCTAAATCAGCAGTAGTGAGATGGAGTAAAAATCTTGAAGTAGTCAACAAAAGGAATAACCCATGGAAAAAATTAGACAAAGAGAAATTGATAACCTGCATTCATGATTTAGCTGTCCTTCTTAATAGAATCATGGAATGGGCTATCATACTCATGTCATGTTTTCAGCAGTCGCTAGGGCAATTTCATAATCTTTAGATACCCTTTGCAAATAATTTAGCTATCCTATGTTCTTTCGACGATTCAACACTTTGGAATTATAGCCCATCCTTGAGATATACGCTCTGAGATTGCTATAGTTTTATTCAATATATTTCTTACAAATTCCTCCATGGGTTTTCTATATCCAGCATCTGCACAAACTCCCTTTAATGTAGGATATTTTTGCAACATTTCCTTAAAAACTCTGCACCCAGCACCTGTGTCATTGGCCTTATGAACCGTG
>NZ_ARPM03000156.1 GCF_000388175.3 Holospora undulata HU1
GTGTATATTTATATGATTCTGATTACAGCTTTATTATTTTTAATATACAAGGCTAGAAAGAAACTGCATGGATTCAAAACTCCATTATTTCAATTTACATGAGATCTAAAGAAATCTTTTATTAAAACATTAATTATTATTTCAGGAGGGGATTTCAATGCTGTTAAACATTTATTTTGACACTTTCAACACTTATGATATCCCCCCTAGCGACGGGTGTATATGGTGGCAAGCTTACCGCTGAGCAAGCTGAGAAATTGAAGCAATATTTAACCTCGCAGCCTCCGTTACGCAACAAAAATTTGGGCTAAGATTCCCCCTCATCTTTGCTATTTATAAATATCGAGTTACCTAAATGATAGTTTCCAAAGAGGTCTTTTCTCTTTTGCTCAAACCCCATTCTTCTAAACAGCTTTGTTTTTAATAAAGAATAAAAAGTTTTCGGGCTTTCCCTTAGGGAAAAATTTTAGTATCCTAATAGATACGAAAATGCTTTTTCTGCTTAGGAGAATAAAAAATGTCTGATTTAGCTTTTAAATATGTTGCAGCAGCTATTGCTGTGCTGCCTTTGGGATTAGTAGGTCTTGCTGTGGGGAAAATTTTTACAACATTAGTGCAGTGTATCTCTCAAAATCCTGCAGCAAAAGAAAAGGTGTACGCTTTAGGGCTTATCGGCGTTGCTATGACGGAAGCGGTAGCTCTGTTTGCTCTTTCTGTGGCGTTTGTCATACTGTTTAGTTAAAAGTTTTTAAGGAGCAAACCAGAATGCCTCAATTTGATTCGCAGTTTTTTGCCTCTCAAATCTTTTGGGTGTGTGTGTGTTTTGGAGTACTTTGGGGAGCAATGCACTGGTGGGTGGTTCCCAGAGTGCGTGATATCCAAAAAATACGCTCTTCCAAAGTTGGTACAGTAATGGAAGAAGTTCGTCAATTACACGCAAAAAGCACTGAGATTCGTTCTCAGTGTGATGCTCAGCAGGAGATCTTAGAAAAAACGTTTCAACATCAAATTCAATCTTTGGCTCAAGCGCAAGAAAAAGCCATGGCAGAGCATCTTTTACAGCTTAAGAGCCGTTTTGACTTGGAAATGTCTAGAATTAAAGATGAGCTAAATACCTTAGAACAAACTTTTACAGATCATCTGAAGACAGATGCTTTAGAAATTGCTCAAGTGCTTATTCAACGACAAAAAGAGAGTAGCCATGGGGATAGATAATTTTTTTGATGCCACGTTTATGGTTGGATTAGCTTTTGTACTGTTGTGTGGGGGGTTGGCAAAGCCGGGATGGGGGGCTTTAATGGAAAAACTTAAGGTATACACCCAATCTATAACTCAAGAATTTCAAAAAGCAGATCGCGTTCTAAAGGAAGCCGAAGATCGTCTAGAGTATGCGCAAGCAATTTTAGAACAGTTTGAAACAAAGAAACAATCTCTTTTGCATCACATGGAACAACACATTGTTCAAATGGAAAAAATATTTCAGCAGGACCTTGTTAATAAAGAAAATTGGGAACATGCGCGATTTAAAACTCAATGTCAAACGTTGTTTGAAGAATGGAAGCAGGATGCAAGTCAGCGTTTCATGAAAGAGCTCAATACCCAGCTGATCGATCTTCTTCAAAAAGACATGAGTGAGTATGTTCAGCTGAATAGTACGATGTTTCACAAATTTTTAAAGGAGTATAAATTGTGAAGCCTCGCGTTATTGTTGGAATGTCTGGAGGAGTGGACAGCACTTTAGCTGCTGCATTACTGCAGGAACAGGGGTATGATGTTATAGGAGTAACGTTAAAGCTGTATGATTATGAGCAAGCTATAGAAGATGTTCCAGAAGCAAAACGAGAATGTCATCCGTCAGCATTCATTCAGCGTGCTCAAGAAGCAGCAGAAAAACTCCAAATTCCCCATTACGTCTTTAATAAGGAAGATCTTTTTCGTGAAAAGATTATTAATTCTTTTTTAGACGCTTATCAAAAAGGAAAAACTCCTTTGCCTTGCGCTAAATGCAATCGAGACGTGAAAACTGAAGCATTGTGGAATGCGATGCTTCAGTTCAAAGCGCAGTACATCGCCACAGGGCATTATGTTCAGCGTCTAGACACCCCTCATGGTGCGGAATTGCATCAAGGGATGGATAGGCGACGAGATCAAAGCTTTTTTTTATTCATGTTAACTTTTCAACATATCCAGAGCCATTTATTTCCTTTGGGAAAATTTTCTAAAGAAGAAGTGCGTTTTCAGGCGCAAAGTCGCGGATTAAAAAATTCTCACGTGAAAGCAAGTCAAGACTTATGTTTCATGGCCAAGACTTCTTATCAATCCTGGATGGAAAAAGAGGCGGTAGAATTACATCCAGGAGCTATAGTTCACGAAGATGGGCGTGTGTTAGGTCAGCATAAGGGATTAGCTTATTTTACTATTGGTCAACGTCAAGGCGTTGGCGTTGGGGGGTTTACAGACCCTTTGTATGTCACCGGAATGGATTTAACGACGCACACATTGCGTGTTGGTCCAAGGGAATCGTTGGGAAAGAATTTTTTAAAGCTGGAAGATATTAATTGGATAGCTCCTGACCGAAAAGAAGATCCCATCAACTTGCATGCTCGAGTTCGGTCTTCTGGTAGTTTGGTTTCTGCGTCATTTCACGCATCTTCTAAAAGTGTTGTTCTAAAAGATCTAGAATATGGAGTGGCTCCGGGACAAGCTTGTGTATTTTATGAAGGAACAAGAATTTTAGGGGGGGGGTGGATTGTTGAAAGTTCAAAACTTGACTAGATTTGGATTGTTGAAAAAAGAGTAGGGTGGCTTTTAAGGATGCTAATATTATTGGATTAATATGATTTGCTGTTATAAAATTTTTTATAAAAATGGGGAAAAATAGTGTTTTTTTAATGTATTCATTTTTTATAAAGTAACACCTGCTTATTGTATTCTATTAGAGAATTTAAATAGCTATCAAATGAATATTAAATTTTAACTGTTTAAAAGTTCAATGGAAGAATCATGTGGATGTGTGCTCCGCTGAGCGCTGGGTTTTTTTCGATACAGTCTGTGAATAAAACGCACAGCTCACCTTTGTGTTTTTTGACGATACGTTCTGCAATCGCAAGCCCTAATCCTGTGCTTCCTATGGTTTTTGCGGTGCGACTTTTATCCCCTTTAAAAAAGGGGTTAAAAATTTTTGTTTTTATTGATTGAGGAATTCCCGGTCCATCATCTTGTATACATAAAATAATTTTACTTTCTTGGGGAAATAGACAAACGTCTATGTGATTACAAGCATATTTTACTGCATTGTCTAAAAGATTTTGTACACATCGTTGAAGATCGGCGCTATTTCCTTTTATTTTGTAAGAGAATTTTTTTCCTAAATTCCATTGAATTTCTGGAGAAGGAAGATAAAGATTTTTTTGTTTTAACGCAAACAAAATATCTTGAAAATTTACAATTTCTTCATTAGACTCTTTATCAATTGTGAACTCTAAATATTGATGAACCATAGAGATCATGTGATCTATATCTTCTTGAAGAGCAGTAACATCTTTGGAAGGCGGTAAAAACTGACATTGAAGTTTAATGCGAGCCAATGGAGTGCGTAAATCGTGAGATAAGTCCAATAAAAATTGATGCCGTTGTTCAAATTCGTATTGTAGATGCTGAACCATGCGACGTAACCCAACCCCAATACGACGAATTTCTCTGGCTCCTTCAATGCGTGGAAGCTCTGGAATGTGATCTGGAGTAATATGTCGAAACCATTCAGATAATCGTCTAAGAGGACGAATCTGTTGGCGCATCATAACGATAGCAATGATTAAAAATAATGTGGAAGAGATAGAGGCCCAAATTCCGCACAATCGCAGTGTGCGATATCCCAATCTCTGCGTTGGTGTATAAAATACATAAAAATTTTTATCAGTTTTTATCCAGGCAGAAATGACAGAATGTGTACGATCAATACGCACCCCCAAAGGAAAAAGATTTTTTAAAGCCTCGTACAAAAAAACAGACTGACTATCTTTTTGATTTTGATGAAAAAACTTTATATCAAATTGCGGAGCTTTTTCAAGCTTTATATGAAAAAATTCTTGTCCCATCTTTTGAACAAGACACCAGTCTAATACTTTTTGTTCTTCTAATTTGCACAAAAATCTAACATTTTGAGCAATATTTTCACAAAGAGATTTTGCAACATATTTCCAGTGACGCTGCAAAAAAATCGTTCCAGAAGCGACAAACATCCACAAAACTGGAATAAAAATAATTAAAAAGGAACGAAGTAAAAAAGTTTTGGGAAGATAATAGCGAATACTAAAACTCATAAACAAGAAAAACTGGGAGACTTGGATTCGAACCAAGGTTGCTCGGTCCAGAGCCGAGAGTTCTACCTCTAAACTATCTCCCATAACTAGAGCCTATTTTACACTAGATTTTTTTTCTAGTAAACAGGTCCAGACATTATAAAAAAATAAAAAGTAATTTTTATAGAAAATATTTTTAAAATTTAAAAACGGTAAATACAACTATTTTACATTTTTTATTTAATAAAAATGTATTCAGAAACTCAAAAATCAAGCGGTTAAATCTTAGTACAAAATGTTTACGCTTTTTTTTTAGCAATCTAAATTTGTGATTACTTAGTGTTTATTAATTTTGTCTTATTTAATTAAGAATCATTTTCATTAAATTTTAGCAAAACTAAGTTTTTGAAAGAGATTTGCTTTTTATTTTTCAATAAAATGAAAGTTTTTGTCGTGTCTGAGTCTTCTTTCATCCCATTTGTGTTTAATTAATACCAATTCCCATTGCTAAATAAGCATATAATGATTGCCTTTTAAGAAAAGGGGAAGTATATCATAGGGGGATAACAAACCGCTTAAATAGAATGGTATCCGCATCAAAATTATCAAC
>NZ_ARPM03000155.1 GCF_000388175.3 Holospora undulata HU1
TATTTTATACGCTTCTATAACGGGCCTTACACAAGAACACAAGGGGACTCAGGTGGATCAAAGATAAACTCTTATTCTTTGATTTTAGCGATCTTTTAAACTACCTGAAAAAAAGTGAGGGCGAGTATGGTATGATACGATCAAGCATCCTGATTTTCCATTCTCTGGTGCTGCTAAAAAGTGATAAAAATTTATTAAGATATACTAACAAAGAAACACAAATAGAGCGCCAAAAAAATAATAAAAATAAAAAGATCAAGAATCGCAAAAATAAACAAAAGCAATTTTATTCAGGAAAAAAGAAGCGGCTCGCTATAAAAATACAAGTCGTGGTAGATAAAAAAATAAGGCAGGGTATATGTGTACGGCACTTTCAAAGAGTAATCGTCATGATTTTAGAGGATTTAAATGATCCAAAATAAAGGTTCATCGAGAAATAAAAATCATTACTGACACCGGGTATACAAAAGCTGCATTACAACACTGAATTACTATAGCTAAATAATAGTTTACGAAGAAGTATATAAATAATTTTACGACAATTTTATTTTTATTTTGTACAATCCATAATATTCAATACAAACCATTGGTAAAATTATGAAATCACCTATTTTAAATGTTTTTTTAATTAGCATTATGTTCATAGAAAACTCTTTTGCAAATAATGGCTCAGAAAAAGATCCATCAAATAGACTCGCGAAAACAGAAGAAAGCCCACGCCTCTCCGAAATGGAAGAATCTTACTTGCAAGACTCTGAACTGAACGAAGATGGAATAGGAGAATCTGAAAATTTGGGGGAAAACAAAAGAAAAATAAAAGAGAATGAAAAATTTGAAAATTTTATAAAAAATTTACAAGACTCTTTAAGAATTTTATTTGCAAGTCCAAATTTAGACACTTTTCGACAAAGTTTTCTTGAATTAATCCACCAAAAAACAGATCTTCTTGATCAATTTGCTAATCTTCCTAAAAAAAACAGAGAAGATTTTCTGAAAGTTCTAAAAGTTTTAAAAGACAGCAAAATCGGAGATTCTGAATTTTTAAAAGAGATCGAGTTAGAGAAAAATGACTTCGATTACATTGTGGACATTCTTCGCCCCCTCTACTTTAAAATACGAAATTTCGCAGTAGCAAAGAACGCTCCATTAATTTGGAAACAATTACGAAAAGTTTTTTTGCGCTTCCTAAACAACGACTCAGCCCCCTCCCCCTCAAACAAACAAATGGCAATAGAAAAAGAT
>NZ_ARPM03000154.1 GCF_000388175.3 Holospora undulata HU1
TTTTAATATACAAGGCTAGAAAGAAACTGCATGGCTTCAAAATTCCATTATTTCAATTTACATTAGATCTAAAGAAATCTTTTATTAAAACATTAATTATTATTTCAGGAGGGGATTTCAATGCTGTTAAACATTTATTTTGACACTTTCAACACTTATGCGGTATTGTCATCACCGTTGAATAAAGGCTTTTTGCTTGGCTGGATCTGTCTTTTCGGGCCGTGCTGCTGTTTTTAAATGAAAAATTATGGGCGTGCAACGTCTTGCCTCAAGAACATAAGCGCAGATATCGCTTACTTTTATATACGTTATGGCTTTCCAAATGTGCGATAAGTTCCGACATAACGACTGATCGTCAATCAGAAGAGCCTTAGCCATTTGACGATAGCTCCCCCCCTTGTCAACAAAACTGCCTTAATCCTAATCTGCTGTGTGTCGGTTCTTTTCTTTCCGATGCTGCGTTCTTAACGCAGCACTATCTTATTTCAGAAATTTTTGCATAAGAAAAATTATTAAACTTGTAAACATTTCATTCAGCATGAGTATAGAAAAGTACACCAACAACACTTTCAAAAGAATTCAAAACGTTGAATTGATGATTTTATCTATGATGGCTATTCAATAAATATTCCGCCAAACGTCGATATTGTGTTTCTAGTCTATCTAAGCGATCCTCTAAAGAGGTAGAAGAAATGTCTTTCTTAGGCTCTTCATTGATAAAGGCGTGAATTGGAGAAGAAAATATTTTCTTAAAGAGGATCGGAAATCTTTTTGTAGCCTTGCACTTTGAACAGTCTTTATTTTGTGTCTCATTTGAATCTGTTTCAGTGTTTGGGTTTCCTGCATCTGACTTCTCTTCTAGATCAGTTCCATAGCTTGTGCCAACCTTGCTTGATTTCTGTTCAAAATCTGTTCCAGAGCTTACGTCGATCTTATCCAATTCCTCTTCTAGGCCTGCTCCAGAGCTTGTTCCAGCTTTAGTCGATTCTTGTTCAAAATCCTCCTCAGGGGGGACGTTGACTTTATCCAATTCTTTTTCTAGGATAGTTCCAAAATTTGCGGCAACTTTATGTGGTATTTCTTGCGAACTTGTCTCTATTTTTGTTGAAATTTTTTCAGGATTCAAAGCAAAATCTTTTTCTTTTAATAATTTTTCTGGAAAAGACATAAGCTTAAAAATCAAATTCATTAACTGTTCTTGAGATACTTTTTTTTGTGTATCTTCTTTATTTTTTTTATCAAGAATATCAAATTCTTTCACAGAAGAATGTGTTTTTTTAGAAGGAATATTCGTAGTAGTAAAAGAAAGCACATTATCCCCGCTAGGAATAAGAGTCTGTTTAAAAAACAACTTAGAAATAGGATCCAAAACAGAATCAGATTTTTGATTTTTTTCTGTTTCTATCTCTGAAATTAGGTCAGAATTTTGCTCTTGAAAACGATCTCCATCAGATGATGAAAAAGAAAGTCCTTTGGACTTTTGGGTAAAGAATATCCCCGCTGCTAATACAGCGATCAAAAATTTGTTTTTCATACAATAAATTTTTTTATTTTTCCTGTTGATAGTACAACAACATAATTAAAAAATACAAAATGCTCTTTTGCACGAAGAAAAATTCCTTACCGCATCCAAAAAAAGAACACTAAATTATTCCAATTTTTTAAACAAAACCTAAAGAATAAAAGAACTTATATAGATCATTTATTCTACAGACTGAAGTGCAACTGTAATTTCCACCAGTTCTTTCGTAATTTGGTTTTGTCTTAGATAGTTGTACTGCTTTTGCAAAGATAAAAGAAGCTCTGTTGCGTTGTCACCCGCTTTTTCCATTGCCATCATACGTGCGCTATGCTCGCTAACCAAGTGTTCTTGAAGAATAGAAATAAAATGCTTGCAAATACACATTTTTTCCCATGCTTTTAACAACGTCGCACTATCTGGCAAAAGTAACGGAAGAGTATTATGAAAATATTCTCCAACACTTTTTTTCATGGAAAAAAAAGAACTTTCTTCGAAACCAGAATCGATATTTTTTCTATGCTCATTTTGCGCTAATGGAAGCAGCTCTACTTGTTGAGAAATTGCATTGATATAGTGCATATAAAGAACGTAACATCCCTTTAGATCGTTATAGGAATTTTTCTTATATATCTCTTCCAGCCAACTTATAGCCTCTTTCTGAGAAAAATTTTGTATATTATACAAGTATTCAAAATGAATATGAGGATATTTTAGTGCTTCTTGCTGAGCCCAGAAAACTATCTTTTTTCCAACAATTGTTACGTGTTCTAGCTGTGCTAATCTTAGCAAGCAGTCGGACGCTTCCTTTTGGATTTTTCCGTTAAATCCTCCACAAAATCCCCTATCAGATGCCAAGACGATTAGATGTTTGGGATCTGAATCAACAAAAGAGGAATCAGAAAACTCAACAGAAACATCATCCTTTTTTTCTAAAGATGCTTTCGTTAAAAAATCAAAATAACGCAAGTGCTCTAAACGGCTCACCATTGCTTTAAATTCTTTTTGAGCACGGCGCCATTGATGCTGCGCTTTTAAAAGCTTTGTCTGAGACACCATTTTAAGTGCCTTTGTTAGCTGTTCAATTCCTGCAACGCTTTTCCGCTTGGTGCGTAATTCTTTTAAGGTAATCATACTGGAACAAAATTTTCCTTACATTGTTGGATACATTGGCTAACGGCGACGCTGGCTTCTTCAGAAAAATCAGTACTATTGTTTATTTCTTGAACCCATGCCGCGTATTCTTCATTCAAAATTTCCCAAAAAAAAGATAAAAATGGCAAAACCTGAGCTACAGGAATGTCATCTAAGTATCCTTGAGTTACTGCATACAAGCTAACAACTTCTTGAGCAAGGGAACATGGGGAATTCTGTGGTTGCTTTAGGGTTTCAACAACTCTTTGGCCGCGCTCTAAGGTGTGTTTTGTTGCGCTATCAAGATCTGAAGCAAACTGAGAAAATGCTTCTAATTCTTTATACTGGGCAACTTCTAACTTCACTGCGCCCGATACTTTCTTTATCGCTTTTGTTTGAGCAGCCGACCCCACACGACTTACAGAAAGACCAACGTTGATGGCAGGACGTAACCCTTTGTAAAACAGCTCTGTTTCTAAAACTAATTGACCGTCTGTAATAGAAATAATGTTGGTGGGAATATACGCAGAAACATCTCCCCCTTGTGTTTCCACTATGGGAAGAGCTGTCAAGGACCCTCCTCCTAAATCATCATTTAATTTTGCAGCACGTTCTAACAGTCGGGAATGAAGATAAAATATATCTCCTGGATAAGCTTCTCGACCAGGGGGGCGCCGCAACAACAAAGCCATTTCTCTATACGCCACAGCATGCTTAACTAAATCATCATAGACGATTAAAGCGTGTTGTCCTCGATCTCGGAAATACTCTGCCATTGCACACCCAGTATAGGGAGCTAAAAACTGAAGAGAGGCAGATTGAGAAGCATTAGCACACAGCACAATGCTATACTTTAATGCATCATGTTCCTCTAGCGTTTTAACGATTTGCGCTACGGTAGAACATTTTTGTCCAATTGCCACATAAACGCACACCACAGGAGAGTGAGGATTGGCATCATTAAAGTGTTTCTGATTTAAAATCGTATCAATAGCAATCGTCGTTTTTCCAATCTGACGATCACCGATAATTAGCTCTCTTTGCCCTTTCCCTATGGGGATCAACGCATCGATAACTTTTATACCCGTGGCCAAGGGTTCAAACACGCTTTTGCGTGCAATAACCGGGGGGGCAGGACGTTCAATAAGACTGTATTCTGGGTTCTTGAAAGCTCCCTTGCCATCAATGGGGTCCCCCAACCCATTTACTACGCGTCCCAACAATTCCGGCCCCACGGCGGTTTGCATAAGACGTTCTGTGCGCTTTACAACGTCTCCTTGCTGAATATTTTTGGAATCTCCAAAAATAACTACTCCCACCGTGTCCTCGTTTAGGTTCATAGCCATCCCTTGAGTTCCATCACTGAATTCGACTTTTTCCCCAGCTTGTACATGATCGAGCCCCCATACGGTTGCCACACCGTCTCCCACACTTAGTACAAACCCGATTTGGGCATCTTTAGTATTAAAATCAGAATCTTTTTGAGAAAAAATAAATTCTTTAATAAGTGATGAAAACTCAGAAGCTTGTAATTTAGAAGATTTCATTGCGTACCCTTTTTGTTTTTGTGTATAGACCAAAAAATTTTATTACTTTTAATGAATTTTTTGATATTGACGATTTCAAAACACCATTGACTATACAATACACGGTTTCTATAGAATGAATCAACAGTCAGATTTACATAAACCGATTTTTTTAGAATAATTGTACCAAATCCCATCACTAAATGAACAGAGATACATACATTTGAGGAAGAGCGTATAACAATTTATAATGAAAATTATCATACTCCCCCTCACTTTTTTGAAGGGGCTTTAAAAGATCCGAAAGAGAGGCTATTTTATTAAAAATAAACAACAATGTTTAATGCAAATGAACCTTC
>NZ_ARPM03000153.1 GCF_000388175.3 Holospora undulata HU1
ACATCGTAAAGTTTTCCTAGTCTCTCTAACCATATATCAATACATCATTATAAAATTAAAACTTTATACTCATAATATCTATCTCTACCACTTTCAACACTTATGGGGGCTCAACTTTGGCGCATAGACTTGATCCTAAGGAGCCACCTCCTTCAAAATAGCGCTCGCGCTGACACCAAAATGCTGAGCAATTCGGTTCATTGAAAAGTCACTTGCGTATAAAACAAGGGCGTTCAGCTTGTCTTTTTCAGGCACACCTCGTGAAATTTTTTCCACATTTTTTACATTTGTACCGCTTTCCCCCTCGAAAAAAACTACTTTTAAAGCACTCCGAACATTCACAAAATTTACATACAATCATTTTTAGAGACTTTTAAAAGAATTTCTTTACCAGTTCTAACAAAAAAGATCTTTAGTTAAAAGCTTGTTTTTTTAATTAGGTGGAGCAAAGTCTATAATTTTTTAAAAGTCCAAACATCAGATGAAATTAAAATTTTATTAATCTTTATGCAAAAAATCAAAAATTAAGAGAAGTGTAAAAAAAATATTATTTAATAGTAAAACAAATAAAACATCAAGTTTTTTTTATTAAAATTTATAGAACGAATAAATATAATCGTTTTAAAAACATGTGGTTTTTTGTGTAGAATTATAAAAAAAACTATTGACTTTTGTTATTTTTTCGTTTATCTTCGCAGGGTGGAATTCAAAAACTTATTTTTATGTTCGAAAAAAAAATTAAAACTAAAATTTCTTTTGGAATTTTTTTTGGGATTTTAGCAAGCCTTTACTCAGGAAACTTTGCTTTTGCGTCTGGAAAAGGTGAAGAGTATAATGGTTTGGAAGGTGGTGAGGCCAACTCTTTTTCAGGGCAAGGTTCCGTGAGCGACTCAGAAGAAGGCGATTCAAGCAGCATCAATCCTGAGCTAAGGGATATTATCTATCAAGATCTTGGTCTGGAAGTTCCTCATCAAGAAAGCGATTCAAGCAGCATCAATCCTGAGCTAAGGGATATTATCTATCAAGATCTTGATCTGGAAGTTCCTCATCAAGAAGTAAATCTTAGTGAATCCTCTTCTTCGGAAGAACAAGAGCAAAATCAACAACAAGTGGCGGATTCGGGTGAAGAAGATTTGGGTGTGGTTAAAAAGGTAAAACCTAATGATAGTCAAGACTAAAAAAGTCTATGGTAAAAAGTGAATCTTAGTTTTTATTAAGAGTAAAATTTTTTTAATCTATAACTTAAAAAATTTCCAAGAGAAATCTAATTTTTTTTAATAATCGAAATTTTTTAGATTTTTCTTGGTTTTTTTTATCGGGTAAACTACAGTTATTTTCTAATAGCTTATTTTTCTAATACTTTTTGGCGGAACGCTAAAGCAGATACAGCCAGCTTATTGTTGTTTTTGATCGAAAATTAATATGAGATAGATCAAAGTAAAGTGTTTTTTCAGAGTTAAATTAAGTTCCCAAAATTGATAGTTAGAAGTTTTTATTTTTTCTATTGATAATCTACACTTATTAAAATTTTCGATAATTTTTATTTTTTGTGCGTTAATTTTTTTATTTTTTTAATAAATCGCAAATAAGTTTACTGTAGTTTGTAATCTGAAAGTTTTCTTGGTTCTTTTATTAATTTTATTTATGCTTGGAGCGTTATAAAAAATATTTTTTTATTTACGTGTTTTTATTTTTATTTGACTTGTTTGTTTTATATTTTTTCTTATGGTTATTTTATTTTTTTAATGGATTTGTGTTACTATGGCGAATTAAAATTTAAAAAATTACGCAAAAGATTGGGAGAAAAAATAGTTTTTTGAAAAATCCCCCTTGATTGTATTGGATGAAATGTGATACAAATTATAAAAATGAAGTTAGAAAAAGAGTTCTATGTCGAAAGAAACGTTTAAACGTGATAAACCTCACGTTAATATCGGTACAATTGGTCATGTTGATCACGGAAAAACGACGTTGACGGCAGCAATCACGAAATATGCCAGCAAGCAAGGTATGGGAGAATTTAGGGGGTATGATCAGATTGATGCCGCTCCTGAGGAGCGCGCCAGAGGAATCACGATTTCTTCTGCCCATGTAGAGTATGAAACAGCAAATAGACATTATGCCCATGTGGATTGTCCGGGACACGCGGACTATGTAAAGAATATGATTACTGGTGCTGCGCAGATGGATGGTGCTATTTTAGTGGTTTCTGCCACAGATGGTCCTATGCCCCAGACTAGGGAGCACATTTTGCTTGCTCGTCAGGTGGGAGTTCCAAAGATTGTTGTCTTTATTAATAAAGTAGATTTAATGAAAGATGAAGAGTTAGTAGATTTGGTGGAAATGGAAGTTTTAGAGCTTCTTACTCAGTATGGATTTGATGGAGAAAATACACCAATTATTAGAGGTTCTGCTTCAAAGAGTTTAACTGAAGATGATCCTGAGTCTTCTCGGTGCATTAAAGATTTAATGGATGCTGTGGATCGTTATATTCCAACTCCAGAACGTGATATTCAAAAACCGTTCTTGCTTTCTGTAGAAGATGTTTTTTCTATATCTGGGCGTGGAACTGTAGTGACTGGGCGTATTGAGCGCGGAAAGATTAAGGTAGGAGAAGAGGTTGAGATAGTTGGTTTAAGAAATACTGTAAAATCTATTGTTACAGGGGTTGAGATGTTTCGAAAGCTCTTAGATGAAGGTCTTGCAGGAGACAACGTAGGGGTGTTATTGAGGGGAATAAAGAAGGAAGATGTTGAAAGAGGCCAGGTATTGGCAAAGCCCGGAACTGTAAAACCTTATACTAAATTTAAGTCGGCAATTTATGTTTTAACAAAAGAGGAAGGGGGAAGACATACTCCGTTTTTAAGCAATTATCGCCCTCAATTTTATTTCCGTACTACGGACGTTACGGGAAGTATACAGCTAGAAGAAGGGCGTGAAATGGTTATGCCGGGAGACAATGTGACGCTGTCTGTTGAATTAATCTCTCCTATCGCTATGACAGAAGGAGATAGATTTGCAATTCGAGAAGGGGGAAGAACTATTGGGTCTGGTGTCATTTCAGAAATATTAGGGTAGATTGATGTCGAATTCGCAAAAAATTACAATGTATTTGAGAAGTTATGATTCGGCGTCTTTGGCGCGTGCGGTGAATTCTATTGTGGAAACCGCATCTCGCTCTGGAGCAAATGTTTCTGGCCCTATCCCTTTTCCTAAAAGAGTGCGTAAGTTTACGGTCTTAAGGTCTCCTCATGTTAATAAGGAGGCCAGAGATCAGTTTGAAATTGCTTCTCATTGTCGATTTATTATTCTAGAGATTCCTGAGCAATCTTCGGTTATTGAGGCGTTGAAAGGGTTAGATTTAGGTTCAGATGTTGATGTGCAGATTAAAGTGGGGTGAACATTTTTGATGAAGCAGCGTGTAGGAGTAATAGCGCGTAAAATAGGAATGACGCGGGTTGTAGAAAAGAATAGAGTAGTAGCGGCAACATTGTTACAAGTAGATTCTTGTGTGGTTCGATGTAAAAAAGAGGGTGGAAGAACCTCTCTTCAAATAGGTGGTGGAGTTAAAAAAAAGGTTTCTCGTCCTCTTCAAGGGCATTTCAAGAAGTTTGGGGTTCCTTTTTTCGGAAAGCTTTGTGAGTTTTTTGTCACAGAAGAAGGGATTCTTCCAGAAGGGGCGTTTTTGAAGCCTTCTCATTTTGTTGTTGGGCAGTGTGTTGATGTTACTGGAATTTCTGTTGGAAAAGGATTTGCTGGGGGCATGAAGCGTTGGGGGTTTAGAGGGTTGCCTGCGAGCCATGGAACTTCGGTTTCTCATCGCTCTCATGGTTCTACTGGAAACCGTAAAGATCCTGGAAAAGTTTTTAAAGGAAAAAAAATGGCGGGTCATATGGGGTGTTCTACGATTACGGTTCAAAATCTTAGAGTTTTGAGTGTTTTGGATGAAGACAACCTTATTGTTGTTGCCGGAGCTGTTCCGGGTTCTAAAGGAGGGTGGATAAAAATTCGAGACGCTGTAAAAGTTCCGCTTTCAGAAAAAGTTTTTTGGCCTGGAGTTTTTGATTTGAGTGCGGTAAGTACTGAAGCTCCTTCTTTGTCGGAGGAAAATTTATGAACGTAGATCAAAAAATCGATCAAAATGATCGTTGTCAAGTTTTGAATTGGCAATGGGAATCTGTTGGAGAGGTTGAACTTTCTCCTTTTATTTTTCAGCAAGGTGTTCGAAAAGATATTTTGACGCGCGTTGTTCTTTGGCAACTTGCTAAGCGTCGTTCTGGAAATCATAAAACTAAGGGGATTAGTGATATTTCTGGAACTACTCGTAAGCCTTATCGTCAAAAAGGAACGGGAAATGCTCGTCACGGGTCTCGTCGTTCTCCTCAGTTTGTGGGGGGAGCTGTAATTTTTGGTCCCGTTGTTCGGAGTCATGAACACAGTTTGAATAAGAAGGTCAAGTCTTTTGGACTTCGCGTTGCTCTTTCTTTGAAAAGGCAGCAAGGAAATCTATTTTTTCTTGAGGATATTTCTGTTCCGTCTTGTCTCAAAACAAGGGATTGTCGAGTTTTTTTTGAAAAAACAGGAGCTAAGAGTGCTTTGTTAGTTTCTTCGGATTCTACTTATGGGAATATTGAGCGGGGAATTTTGAATTTACCTGCTTACAATGTTTTGCACCAAGACGGATTAAATGTCTATGATATTTTGCGTCATGAGCATTTGATTATATCAAGGAGCAGTTTGCAGTATATAGAGGGACGGTTGCAATGATACATCGGTTTTGGAACAGAGATAAAAAAAACAAATTATCAGATACTCAAGTTTTGAGTGTTATTATTGGTGAAGTTGTAACAGAAAAGTCTTTTCTTTTGAGTCAAAATAAAAATCAGAAGGTTTTTCGGGTTGCTTTTTGGGCAAACAAAATCCAAATCAAGCAAGCTTTGAAGGATATTTTTAAAATTGATGCGGTGTCCGTCAATACTTTGGTTGTTAAAGGAAAGGCTAGACGATTTAAAGGACGCAAGGGAATTACTGGTGCATACAAAAAGGCAATAGTTCGTTTTTCTGATGGTCAGATTTTAAATCAGAGTTTTAATATTGGAGAAATTTAATGAGTTTGAAACACTATAATCCTACTTCTCCAGGACGAAGAGGCTTGATCACTTTAGATCGTTCTGAACTTTGGAAGGGGCGTCCTGAAAAGTCTTTAGTTTGTTCTAAAAAAAGAACTGGTGGTAGGAATGCGCAAGGTCGTGTGACTTGTCGTTCTCGGGGAGGGGGGACAAGACCTCTTTATAGGGTTGTTGATTTTGATCGAAACTCTGGTGGAAATGGTATCGTTTCTTCTCGTGTGGAAAGGTTAGAATACGATCCTAATAGAAGTGCGTTTTTGGCTTTGCTTTCTAAAAATGATTCGAGCAAGACGTCTTTTAGCTACGTAATTGCTTCTTCTGGGATGAAAGCAGGAAGTGTTGTGTATTCTGGAGAGGGGTGCGAAATTCGTGAAGGGAACTCTCTTCCGTTATCTCGAATTCCTTCAGGAACTTTCGTGTATAATGTAGAGTTAAAAATCGGTAAAGGAGCTCAAATTGCACGATCCGCTGGGACCTATGCTCAGGTTATGGGAAAGGAGTTAGATTATGTTCTGGTTCGGCTTCCTTCTGGGGAAGTGCGGAAAATTCATAAGAATTGTTGGGCAACTATAGGGGTTGTTTCTAATGCGGATCATCGAAATATTTCTTTAGCGAAAGCTGGTCGGAATAGGTGGTTAGGATTTCGCCCTCATGTTCGTGGTGTTGCTATGAATCCTGTAGATCACCCTTTGGGGGGGGGAGAGGGGAGAACGTCTGGAGGAAGGCACCCAGTTTCTCCTCAGGGACAAAGTGCAAAGGGTTTGCGTACCCGTTCTAAAAAAGCTAAGTCGTGGAAATTGATTGTTAGTCGTCGTAAAAAATAGGAAGGAGTAGTTGTGGCTAGATCTGTTTGGAAAGGTCCATTCGTGGATTTACATCTTATGAAAAAAGTTGAAAATTTAAAAAAATCTGGAAAAAATACTCTTATTAAGACGTGGTCTAGGCGTTCTACTATTTTGCCTCAGATGATAGGAGTTACGTTTGCTGTGCATAATGGTCGTAAATTTATTCCTGTTCTGATAACAGAGGCGATGTTTGGTCATAAGCTTGGGGAGTTTTCTCCTACACGGACTTTTTATGGGCATTCTGGGGATAAAAAGACAAAGCGTTAGGAGGTAGAGTATGAATGAAAAAAAGCAGGTGCATGCGTGTTGGCGTATGATACGTATTAGTCCTCAGAAACTAGGAGTTGTTGTCTCTTGTTTACGTGGGCATTCTTTGGGGAGAGCTATAAAGATTTTGGACGGTATGAAAAAATCTATAGCTCCCGGGATAAAAAAATTTTTACTTTCTGCAAAGTCTAATGCGGTCAATAACTTTCAGTTAAATCCGGATTCTTTGCGCGTGTCAGAGATAAGTGTTGGAAAAAATATGGTTTTGCGTAGAAGGCATATTGGTGGAAGAAGTCATTCTGGAGAAATTCGAAAGCCGTTTAGTCAAATACGTGTTGTTTTGGAGGAAAAATAAATGGGACATCGAACGAATCCTATTGGTTTGCGACTTGGGATAAATAGAGGCTGGAATGCACTTTGGTTTGCGGACAAAAAGCAGTACGCTTCTTATGTGCAGGAAGATCTTATAATTCGATCATTCTTTCAAAAGCGACTTTCTAGTGCGGGAGTTTCTCGAATAGTTATTTCCCGTTTAGACAAAAAGCCTCATGTTACAGTTTATGTTGCTCGTCCTGGTGTCGTTATTGGAAAGAAAGGTGCTGGGATTGATGATTTGTTATCTCAGTTAAGGAAAAATCATGGAATTTCTTGTTTTTTTAACATTGTTGAATTAAGAAAACCAGATCTTTATGCTCAAGTGGTCGCAGACGACATTGCGCGTCAGTTGGAAAAGCGTGTATCTTACAAGAGAGCTATGAAAAAATCTTCAACCTCTGCCATGAAAATGGGGGGCAAGGGAATTCGCATTAATTGTGGAGGAAGGTTGGGAGGTATCGAAATTGCTCGTACCGAATGGTATTTAGAGGGACGCCTTCCTTTACATTCTTTTCGAGCTGATATAGACTATGCTTGTAGTGAGGCCCATACAACTTCAGGAGTTTGTGGGGTAAAGGTATGGATTTATAGAGGAGACGTTTTAGAAAAAGGTTCTTCTTTAGTTGAAAGACGTTTAGGTGAAACGTCTGTAAATCGTGTGGGGTAATGAGTAATGTTAGCACCAAAAAAAACAAAGTTTCGAAAAGCCTTTAAGGGAAGGATTCATGGAAATGCTGCTCGGGGAAATAGTGTGGCGTTTGGAGAGTATGCTTTAAAGGCGGAGACTGCAGGACGTATTGATTCCCGTCAAATCGAGGCAGCTAGAAAAAGTATGACGCGTCATATGCGTCGTGCTGGGCGTATTTGGATTCGTTGTTTTCCCAGTGTTCCCGTTACTTCTAAACCTGCAGAGGTTCGTATGGGAAGTGGAAAGGGAAGTATCGATAGGTATGTTTGTCGTGTTGCCCCTGGTCGTATTCTTTTTGAGATTAGTAATGTTCCCGAAGATACAGCGCGGGAAGCAATGCGGTTAGCGGCAGCAAAGCTTCCTATTAGTGGACGTTTTGTAAAGCGTTCCAGCCAAGGAGAGTAGATTTATGAAGAGTACAGAATATTTAAATAGTTTAGTAAAAATGTCTGATCGTGAGCTTTTTGATGAGCTTTTGGGACTTTTAAGGCAGCGAGCTGCTTTTTCTTTTACTAAGGGGAATCCTCAGACTAAGGCGCTTTCTCATCGTGTTCAGTTAGTGCGAAGGAATATTGCTCGTTTGAAGATGGTGATGGCGCAACGTAAAAAGGAGAAGTAGGTTATGGCAAAACGTCAGTTTATAGGGCAGGTTGTTAACAAGTCTTCAGATAAGACAGTAATGGTTTTGGTTCACCAAAGACAAAGACATCCTTTGTACCATAAAGAAGTTTTGAGAAGGAAAAAGTACATGGCTCACGATGAGAAAAATGAATTTAATGTGGGGCAAGTAGTTCTTATAGAGGAAAGTCGTCCATTTTCTAAGAGAAAAAGCTGGGTTGTTTTAGGGAAAGCGGAGAATATACAATGATTCAAATGCAAACGCGTTTGCAGGTAGCAGACAATTCTGGTGCTAAAACTTTGATGTGTATTAAAGTTTTGGGAGGAGCCAAGCGGCGTGTGGCTAACATAGGTGATGTCATTATCGCTTCTGTTAAGACTGCTATACCGGGGGCAAAGGTTTCTCCTGGTTCTGTGGTTCAAGCGGTTATTGTCCGCGTGAAAAGTCCTATTCTACGTTCTGATGGAACTACTATTGTTTTTAGTGAGAACGCTGCTGTTTTATTAAAGAATCAAGATCCAATAGGAACTCGTATTTTTGGTCCGGTAAGCAAAGAGTTGCGTGGGAAATATTCAAAGATAGTTTCTTTAGCTTCTGAGGTGTATTGATGAAGGACAAGTGCAAGATTAAGAAAGGTGATATAGTTGTTTTAATTTCTGGACGAGACAAAGGAATTAAAGGGGCGGTTTTAGAGATAGATTATACTCGACAAAGAGTTTTAGTAGAAAATTCAGGGGAAGTTCTTCGTCATACTAAGCCTTCTTCTAAATATCCAGATGGAGGGATCGTGAAGAAAAATTTGGGTGTTCACTGGTCTAATGTCATGATTTTGGATCCTGCGTTTAAGGATTCGGCGTCCGAGTATTGTTCTAGGGAGGTGTTGACACGTATCGGTTTTAAGTTTGATGAAAAAGGGGAAAAATTTCGTTATGCTAAGCGTTCTGGAGAATTTATTGGGAGGGTAAGATGAGGTTGTTGTACGAGGAGAGCGTTAAGCCTTCTTTGATTGAAAAGTTTTCTTATACAAATATTCATCAGGTTCCTTGTTTGGAAAAAATAGTTTTAAATGCTTCTTTTGGGAGAAAAATGGGTGATCAATCATTTTTTGATTCTGCAGAATTTGCTCTTAGTCGTATTTCTGGACAAAAACCAGTTATTACAAAAGCGAGAAAGTCTAATGCAGGGTTTAAAATACGTGAAGGAATGCCTTTGGGATTGAAAGTGACTTTACGAGGCGCAAGGATGTATGATTTTCTTCGAAGGTTAGTGTACATTGCTATGCCTCGAATGAGAGATTTTAGAGGAATGAAGCCGCGTTTTGATGGAAATGGAAACTATTCTTTAGGTATCAAAGAACAGCAAATTTTTCCAGAGATTAATTACGATCAAGTGAAAGAGACTTTGGGGCTTCAGATCGTTTTAGTTACTAGCGCTTCTACTGACGAAGAGGGGCTGGCTTTGTTAAAAAAATTTGGTATGCCGTTTAGGGAGTGAGTTAATGGCTAGAAAAGGATTGATAGAAAGTAATCATCGAAAAAAGAAAATGGTGCAAAGAGATAGACTTAAACGTTCTTCTTTAAAAAAGATAATTCATGATAGAAGCATTCCTTTGGAAGATCGGTTTAATCACGTTTTAAAGCTTTCTAAGATGCCGAGAAACGGAAGTTTGGTTCGTGTTCGGGGGCGTTGCGCGTTGACTGGAAGATCTAGAGGGGTGTATCGTTTTTTTGCGCTTTCTCGTATAAAATTTAGAGAGTTAGCTTTGACGGGTGATTTGCCTGGCGTAAGAAAGTCAAGTTGGTAAGGGAGAGAAAATAATGGCTTTTACAGATCCTGTTGGAGATATGATAACGCGTATTAGAAATGCGCAAAAAAGAAAAAAAGAGATAGTTTTGGTTCCTGTTTCTAGGTTGAAAAAGAGTATTTTAGATGTTTTAGTTCAAGAAGGGTATATTTCCTCTTATTCTGAGATTGGTGATTCTGTGAGTTGTGCGATGCTTAAGGTACAGCTTAAGTATCATCGGACTCGTCCTGTGATTCGTGAGATAAAGCGTGTTTCTAAGCCAAGTGTTCATTTTTATCGTAAACTTAGTGATAAACATAGAGTTGCTTCGGGGTTGGGAAGTGCTATTTTGACGACTTCTCGAGGTGTTGTTTCGGATGTTAAGGCCCGGGCTTTAGGTGTGGGCGGAAAAGTTTTATTAACAGTATGGTAAAATTTATGGAAAAATTAAAAAAGGAACTAAAAGTTAAGATTCCTAGGATTGCAGCCAACGGGGTGAAAATTCCAAAAAATGTAGAATATAGGCAAGACTCAGGTGAGATGATTTTTTCTTTCAGTGGGCAAGAAATCAGGAGATTTGTTCCGGATTATATTATAGCTAAGTGTTTAGAAGAGAAAATTTTTTTGACGTTGGCTCCTATTAACACTTCGGTGTTGACAAGAAAAGAGCAGAGGACTAGAATAAGCGAGTTGGGTACTTATTCTAGTTTATTGAAGTCCGATGTTAATGGAATTTTGGAGCCTTTTACTAAAGTGTTAGAGCTTGTTGGTGTTGGGTACAAGGCTGAGCCTCATAAGGATGGAATTAAGTTGAGTTTGGGGTATAGTCACGATGTAATTTGTCCTTTGCCTTCTGGAGTGAGTTTGACTATCGAAAAACCTACTGTTTTTAAGCTGTCTTCTAGAGATAGGGTTCTTTTGGGGCATGTAGTATCTTCTATTTTGAAGGTTCGTCAGGTTGAGCCGTATAAAGGGAAAGGAATTCGTATACAAGGGCAATATGTCCGTATGAAGCAAGGTAAAACAAAGTAAGGTGGTCTGTATGTTGTATAAATCTTCTACAAAAGAAAGGCGTAAGCATCGTATTCGGGAAAAAATAAAAAATAGGAAGGATATTGTTAGGCATCGTCTTTCTGTTTTTCGTTCTGGGCGTTATATATATGCGCAAGTTATTGATGACGTAAATCAGTGCACTGTTGTTAGTGCGTCTTCTTTAGAGAAGGAGTATAAAGCTAACTTTGGGGGGGGAGATTGTAAAGCTGCTTCCTGGGTTGGAGAAATGGTTGCAAAGCGAGCAATAGAAAAGGGGTTGAAGGATGTGGTTTTTGATCGCGGGTGTTACAAATTTCATGGAAGAGTTAAGTCTTTAGCAGATTCTGCTCGTGCTTGCGGGCTAAATTTTTAGTAGGAGCGTTGTATAATGAAGGAGAATGTTCAAAGAGAACTGTACTCAAATTTTAAAAACAAAGAAAAAGAGCTGATGAAGGTGACAGTGAAAGTTTCTCGAGTTTCTAAAGTAGTGAAAGGAGGGAAACGCTTCAATTTTTCTGCTTTGGTTGTGGTTGGAGATGGAAAGGGAAGGTGCGGATTCGGTTCTGGAAAAGCTAAAGAAGTGGCAAGTGCTGTTAAAAAAGCTACAGATCAAGCGTCAAAGCATCTTGTTCGTGTTCCTTTAAAAGATGGGCGAACTTTTTTTCATGATACTTTGGGTAAGTATGGAGCTGGTGAAGTTTGTATCCGTTCTGCAAAAAAAGGAAAAGGAGTGATTGCCGGGGGTACTATGCGTGCTATTTTTGATGTTATGGGAGTTCAAGATGTTGTGTCAAAAATTCTGCGTTCTGCTAATCCCCATAATGTGGTGAGAGCAACCTTTGAAGCTTTTAAAAATATGGAAACTCCCCGTATTGTGAGTCGAAAAAGAGATAAAAAGTTGAGTGAAATTTTTGGTAAAGTTCCGTCAGGGGAAGAAGCATGAAATACTGTCGTTGTGTGCAATATCGGAGCTCCATTCGCGTTTGTGAAGCTCAGAAAAAAATCTTGAGGGCTCTTGGGTTGAGAAAGTTAGGGAAATCTAAGATGCTTCCTATTTGTCCTTCTGTTCTTGGGATGGTACATAAGGTTAAGCATTTAGTTAGGATGGAATTATGTTAAGTGAATTGAAAGATAATTTGGGATCTCGAAAATCTTCTCGTCGTGTTGGAAGAGGCATTGGTTCTGGGAGAGGAAAAACTTCGTCTCGTGGTGGAAAAGGACAAACTGCACGTTCTGGTGTAAGCATTAAGGGATTTGAAGGAGGACAGATGCCGTTGTGTCGTCGTTTGCCTAAGATGGGGTTTGTTTCTTTTCGAAAATTTCGTTTTTGTTCTGTGAATTTGGATAGAATTCAAGATGCCATAGACTCTGGAGTTTTAGATCGTTCGGTCCCTATTACAATGGATGTGTTAGTTGAGAAGGGATTTTTTAAGAAAGCGAATGTTCCGCTCAAAATATTGGGACGTGGGGAGTTGCGTTGCTCTGTAAATATTGTCGCTGATGCTTTTTCTGCTCAAGCTGTGACTAGAATCACTGAAGCGAAAGGAACATGTACTGTGGTTTCCTCTAAAAACTTATAGGATTTTTAGATTTTTATGTCCAGAAACTCATTTTTTCAGAACATTTTGAAAAATTTAAGCATCGATGCTTTCATGAAAGCTTCTGATTTGCATCGAAGAATTTTTTTCACGCTTTGGATTTTTATTATTTATCGTTTGGGGACTTATATCCCTCTTCCTGGTATTGATCCAGTGGGGATGCGTGTTTTGGCGGGAGATTATACGTCTCAGGGAATATTAAAGATGTTTAATATTGTCTCTGGGGGAGCTTTAGAGCGAATGAGTATATTTTCGCTAAATTTAGGACCTTACATATCTTCAAGTATTATTGTTCAGCTTATGACTGCAGTTTTTCCTTATTTTACTATGCTTAAAAAAGAAGGAGAGGCGGGGAGAAGGAAGCTAAGCCAGTACACACGATATGGGACTATTGGTTTGGCTACAGTGCAGGCGGCAGGTTTGGCTTCTTTGCTGAGCTCTGTTCCTGGGCTTGTTTTGGACCCTGGAGTGTTTTTTCATTTTAGTACTGTGACGACTATCGTTGGTGCAACGCTGTTTTTGATGTGGTTGGGAGAGAGAATTACTGCAAGAGGGATTGGAAATGGTTCTTCTATGCTGATTTACGCTGGAATCATAGCCAGTTTACCTCAAAGTTTATTTCAGTTTCTGGAATTAGGGCGTACTGGGGGAATTACTTTTTTTGAAGTTTTTTTTGGCATGTTGGGAGTAGTCGGGTTTGTTTATTTTATCACCTTCATGGAAAAAGCTTATTACAAAGTTGGAGTTCAGTATTCTCGTCGTCCGGAGATGGGGGCTCAGCATGCTATGGAGCGTCCTTACATTCCTTTGAAGTTGAATCCTACGGGAGTATTACCTCCTATTTTTTCTATGGCCTTGTTGGGTTTTTTTTACTCTATGTCTAATTTGAAAATTATGGATAGCTTGTGGCTTATTGGCCCCCTGTTAAAGTTACTTTTTGTTCACCCAGTGGTTTCTATTTTTGTTCGAGTTGGGCTAATCATTTTCTTTGCTTTTTTCTATACGACGATCGTTTTCAATCCTGAAGAAAAGGCTAAAGAGTTAATGAGTAATCACATTTCTGTTCATCCACTTAGACCTGGTGTTATGACAGCGAATTACTTCACTTATCTTTTGAATAGGCTAACTGTTGTAGGATCTATTTACATTGCATCTGTTGTTATTCTTCCTGACGTGTTAAGTAAAATTTTCTACATTTCTTTTCCTATTGCAGGTACTAGTGTATTGATAGCGGTTAGTGTGACGCTCGAAACTACTTCTCAGTTTTTTTCTTATATTGTTTCTCATCAGTATAGTCGTTTATTTAAGAAACAGAGGAGAAAAACATTATGAAAAAGGAAATTATGAAAAAAGGAATTGTATTTTTTGGTCCTCCTGGATCTGGTAAGGGAACTCAAAGTATATTGCTTTCGGATCGATTAAACATTCCATTGGTGGCTATGGGACAACTTCTTAGAACGGAAGTTGTACAGAATACTTCTCTTGGAAAAAAAATAGAGGATTCTTTAAAGCGTGGTGAATATTTAAGCACTTCCGATGTCATGGAGGTTTTGAAGATTCAGCTTGATAAATTTCCAGATGCTTGGGTTATTTTGGATGGAGTTCCTCGTTCTATCGAGCAAGCAGAAGCTGTTGAGCAGTATGCGTTTTCTGGCTTTTTATGTGTCGAAGCTGTTGTTTTTCTTCAGATTTCCCCGGAAAAAGTTTGGGATCGTATAAGGAATCGTTTATCTTGCGTTCAGTGTCAAAAGGATTATTGTCATAAAGTAGATCTTTGCTCTAATTGTGGTTCTAAAGAGTTTTCTAGACGCTCAGATGATAAAGAGGAGGTTGTCCTGAGGAGGTTAAACGTGTTTAATGAGAAAATTCGTAGTATTTTTGATTTTTATAACGAGCAAAAAAAGGTTTATTTGATTCAGGCAGATAGAGATGTTGAGGAGGTTTATTCTGATATTATCGCTTGCATTCTTCCTTTGATGAAGAAATGAATAGGGGATTTTTGTTATAAGTGAGTAAGAAAAATAAATATTATCAATAACAATAAAATTTTTTTAAGGCAAGTTGAGCAATAGAATTTACTCTAATCTAGACGTAAAGGTTTTGTGTTAACAAAAGCTCATAATTAGGTCTATTTCGATTATAGCACTACCAATTAAGCACCTAGTGCATTAAGTTTTATGGGCTTCCCAAATATGCTTCCTATAACATCGCGTCCTTTGTATCTCCATGGGCTCTTAGCATGTAAAACCACTTTCGTCAATGAGCAAGCAAAACGTAGAATTTTTACGGGGGCGAAATTGGGGGAATTCAGTTTTTTTATACGTAATTCCAATATGCTTTTTAGAATGCTTTCCGGATATTTTGTTTTAAAGCTTTATAAACACTATGCTGGTCTTTATGAAGATCTTAATGAAATTAGGAAATCAAAGCTTGAAAATTTCAGCAAATCTTCCAAAAAACAAAGTGAGATTAGAGAGTCTTTTGGGGGCGAATACTCAGATCCCTTTGATATAATTATTTTAGATTTTGAAATCTTTTTAATTGAAATCATTGAAAATAAAGGTAATTTCAAAAGTATTATTGATAAGTATCTAATGAATAAATCAAGGACAAAAGAATTATCTTTGGAAACTCGAATACTTTTAGCAAAATATTTCGCTGATGATTTTATCCATAATATGAAAATTGTTTATTATGCACATATCAAAAATTTTTGTGACGCATTATCTAAAGTAAAAAAAAGAAGCAAAAAATTTGGATTTCTAAAGTCTATGATCGTGCTGGAAAAGGGCTCTTCGATTGGGATTTGGTGATCACTTGAGTTAAACTTTCAAACAACTTTTTGAACGATTAAAAAAATGGAAAATTTTATTTTATTGCGTAGATCATTGGGCAGGTTTTAATAAAATTATTCCAAGCCTTCGCCTCTTTCAGGGAAAAGATAAAACGTTTTCTATTAAACAAAACAACGCTCCACATCGCCATTGGTTTGCAAGATTTCGCCCCACCTTGCAAAACGCACGATCACTTGAAATGCTAGAGGCAACACTGCGTATTTTTGCGGCGCTTCACGTTAATAAAACTTTGAAAATTCATCATGCTATCTTTGGTTGAAAGCCTCAAAATTTTTATGGTAAAATAATATGAAGTAGTCTCTTGTATGTTTTTATATACCAAGATAAAATTTTTTAAATAAACTGTTTAAGGCTATATTTTGGATAATTCTTTTATGTTTGCGGAATTTGCTCAAATACTTTTAGATGAAATTTTTTCTCGTATTCACGCTTTTGAGTCTATTCTTTCTTGGGATATTAACGAAAGAAGTGGAGTTTTGGAAGTTAAGATTCCAGCTGTTCCTTCGGTATACCTCATCCATCAGCATAATACTTTAGAACAAATCTGGCTATCGTCCCCTCTTTCTGGAGGATGGCATTTTACTTTTGACGCTTCTAGCAATACATGGTACGATACAAGAAAAAAGTATCCGTTTTTTCTTATGCTTTTTTCAGAATTCAAACCGCATATCCCTAAATCATTGTGGATAGATTCATTACTTAAAGAACACAAAGTTTCGGTCTAATTTTTTATATTCGTTAAGAAGGATGTTTGTTGTCTTGATGGGCAGCGCATTAATATGACCTATTTTATACTAGGGGATTTTTTAAATTTGGGAGTTCTAACGTTGCTATTGCACCAAAATCACAAGGTGAAAGTGTCAACGTTCCATGATGATCTGACACAATCCTTTGTACAATAGAAAGTCCTAATCCAGTACCGTAAGATTTTGTTGTAACATAGGGATCAAATAGAAAAAGCGGCGCATCAGAGTTTAATCCTTTTCCGTTATCTTTTATCGAAAGCGTTATTCCCTTGATATGACGGATTAGCCGAACTTCTATGTTTCCTGAAGGCAAAGATGCACAAGGGGGGCGGTCTTGAATAGCTTCGATGGAATTTTTAAGAAGGTTGCTAAAGGCGCGTTCTAATTGTCCTTCATCACCTTGCCACATATCCTTTTCACCCAACGCAATCACTATAAGGCTAAACTGAATTTCTGGGTACGCTTGTTGGTGAAAATTGATTAAGCGATGAAGCATTTGATGTAAGGAAAATGGCGCCAATTTTGCTTCTGTCATGCGGGAAAAAGAGGAAAATTCTGAAATTAATTGGTCAATATACGCAACTTGTCGTACAATTGTATCTACGCAATCTTGAAAGATTTCCGGCTGGTTGACTAAATGCAAAAAACGTCTTTGTAGCCGTTGTGCAGATAGCGCGATAGGCGTAAGAGGATTTTTGACTTCATGGGCAACTCTTCTTGCAACATCTTCCCAAACACTGCGTTTTTGTGCTGCTACTAATTCGGTAATGTCATCAAACGTCAATGTTAATTCTGCTCCATTAGACCATGCTCGAACATACAACGCATAAATACGCGGTAGGCAATTTTGTAAAATGGTCATTTGTTTTTGGCTTTGTTGTCCCGGTTCAAGATGCGCCTCTTTTACAAAATCCCAAAACTCTGCGCAGATACATTGAAGATAGTCATTTTCCATATTTTGTGTTTTTTCTAGCAAACTTTGCGCACGTTCGTTAGATAAAATAATACGTCCATTCATTTCAAGCCCTAAAACTCCTGAAGAAACGCCTTTTAGTACATTGGATAACCGATGGCTGCGCTCTTCTAGAGTTCTATTCATAACCATTAATTCTTCTTTTTTTGCATGCATTTCTTGTACCATAACATTGAACGTTTGGATTAATAAGCGTAACTCTTCCATAGCTTCTGGTTCAACATCTTGTACTTGGATAAGTTCTCCTAATCGAATAGATTGGGCTGCTGCCAACAAAGCGCCAATGGGTTCCGTTAGTCGTTTTGAAAAGCTTACACCGACTAAAATAGCAAAAAGTAAAAGAATACAGGAAAAAAGTACAAACAAAATAATAAATTTTTGAATGAGCGCGCTTTGTTCTTCAAAAACTCGTTGATAAGCAGTTCCAGAGTGTTTCATGTGTTCTACATGATGCAACACTGCTGGATCTACTTGTCGAGTAATAAGCAAAAAACATTGTTTTAATGACAGTGGAACAACAGCCACAACTCGGCCTTCCTCTTTGTGCAAATAAAACATAATGCGTTTAGAAGAAACTTTTTTGATGTAAGAGGCTGTGATACGACTTAAAAACTTGATAACATCATCAATTTGTTGAGTTTTTGCAATTATTTTGTTTTTTCCTTGGGTGCGCTCAAACAAAATGGCTTGATGGGTAGAAAAAGAGCTCATATAATTTAAAAAATCTTTTAAATCTTGAAGTACATTTTTTGCATGGGAATTATTTTTTTTTAGCTCTTGGCTGGATGTGACACCTTCCATAGTAAAAGTCGTATTAATTGTGTGAGCCAATTTCATAATAGATTCTTCTAAAATTTTTTTATGCTCTAAAAGATAAGCATCAGCAACTTGAGTAGAGGTGTTGATTACGGTGCGTACACGATCTTTAAACCAAGTTTGAACGCCTAGCTCTAAAAAAATTAAAGAAAATACAGTAATCAAAAAACAAGGAGCAACAACCATCATAGAACATAGGCTTACAATTTTTCTCTGAAATTTTCGATTTTCTTCACGAGTTTTTGGAAGAGATTGGCGATGTAATAAACTGTACAAAGCGCCACCGTTAAGGGAAAGAAGGATAAAAATAATGGCTAAAAAAAGACGATCGTTTTTGAAAGACCACCCAAACCAAAAAACAGATCCAAAAAATCCAAGCCACAAAAATTTTCTATAAATCAAACAGGAACTCCTTGCATTTGCTCTTCATAAAAAGCATCGATATATTTGAAAATGTTTTGTGGACAAGTTTCTTTAAAAACACGCTGACGAAAGGCTGTGGCTCCTGCTGCGCCTTTACTGTACCATCCTAAATGTTTTCGTAAAATATGAACTCCCCGATCTTTTCCGTAAAAAGTTAAAATATCTTCAATATGAGTGCGCACACTTTTATGTTGCTGTGACAAAGAAGGAGCATCCAATATGCATCCCGTTTTAAGTTTATGAAAAATTTGTGCTAAAAACCAAGGTTTTCCGTAAGTTCCTCGTCCCACCATGATTCCTGAAATATTTGTAGTGTTCCAGTGATGTTCTGCAGTTTTAAGATCAACAATATCTCCGTTTCCTATGATGGGTAAAGGAGAGCTTTTTGCCAATTCAGAGATAAAATCCCAATTAGCACTATCCTTATAAAACTGACATCGTGTTCTGCCGTGGACGGTAACCCATGAAATTCCCGAGTTATGTGCTAATTTTATCAAGTTCGACGCATTTAATGTCTTTGCGTCCCACCCCATGCGCATTTTAACACTTATCGGAATATTAACGGCCTGAACAACGGATTTAAAAATAGATTCTGCTAATTTTTCATCTTTCATTAAAGCTGCCCCTGCAAAACTGTTAACAGCAATCTGTTTTGCTGGACACCCAAAATTCAAATCAATCGCATGGGCGCCTTGATCTGCTGCCCAACGCGCTGCTTGGGCCATAAGGTTTGGATCGTTTCCAGCCAATTGCATAACTCGAATTTCGTCTTTTATCATCAAAGAGCGTTGAAAAGTTTTTTGTGCTTGACGAAGGATAGACTGACTGGCAATCATCTCTGAAACAGAGAAACTTATTCCTCCAAACGCGTGTACTGCTTTACGAAAAGGTAAATCACTTACCCCTGCCATAGGCGCCAAAACGATCAACGGATCCGATGAGTTCCAAATGGGTAATTTAAGACGAAATATCATTGCTAAAAACCATCCACTTAATAATTAATTTTAGCTGAAACTTTCTTTAAGATCTAGAAGGAAAATTTCCACATAAGAAGAATAAACTGATACCAAATCCCATAACTAAATGAATAGAGATACATAAGTCAAAGGCGCCAGCGGAACGTAAGAAAAAAAGTCGCCCTAATGATACAAAGAATGCAAGTAAGAGGTTGGATAGAAGGAAGATAGCCAACTGACCATCGATAGGGTTCAGCAAAAAATAGCAGAACAATTCAAATTCACTATTGCAAGATCGACGGCACATAGAGAGATGAAAAAGCCTGGTTTAGCTTATATAACTCCGCGTCCTTAACATTTTAAACAAAAAGCAGAACAGGCAGCTGAGTTTAAAAAAATATAAATGAGTTTATGGAAAAGTCGCAGGCCACAAGAGTCATGTTTTTTTATGAAGCAAGGGGCTGGAACTCATTCTAGAAAAGCGCATGGCTGGTTTAGCAATCACCAGGCCTAGGAGGAAATCAAGCTTTGATATAAGAATTTTTATCTTTACGGAGCGGTTGAATTAGCTACAGGGGAGAATTTTAGTGTAATCATGCCGAGGTGATTCAGCATGCATGAATACATATTTTTCTGATCTAGCCAAAGTATTTGTGAAGGATAAGAGAGCATATCGTGGATCAAGCTGCTGGGTGGCATAGATCAAAGGACTTGATGGTTCCAAGAATATAAAGAGTTTATACTTGTCACCTTGTTCACCTAAGTTGCCCCCTGTAGAGAGATTGTGGCTACATATCAAGTACAACATCCTGAATACTCAGATGTACGCAACAATAGAAAATCTTGAAAGTACTTGAGCCAATTCATAC
>NZ_ARPM03000152.1 GCF_000388175.3 Holospora undulata HU1
ATTCACCCCGAATTTCAATTAAAAAACCTTGTGGGCGCTAAGTTTCCCCATTTAAAGTTTCTTTCTATATACAAGTCTGATCTTAAAGATATTTCCTCTTTAAAAGATATCCCCCTTCCTTCTTTAGAAGAACTTGTATTTGAACATAATTTTGTTAAAGATATTTCGGTATTTAAAACTCTTTCTTTGCCAAAGCTAAAAAAATTATCCTTTGGGGGGTGTGATGTCAAGGATATTACGCCTTTATTTTCTTTTTCTGCACCAAATTTAGAGAAAATTAGTTTTCATATGAATGAGGAAGCATCCTTCAGTTTAAAAGATGCTGAAAAATTAAAAAAACAATTTCCTTTACTTAAAAAAATTATTGTTTTAAGGACGGAATATTTTTTTCCAAAAACAAGTAAAGATTTCCCAACAAAAAAAAACACAGTGGTGGCTTTTAATATTAAGATGCCTCATTGGAAAATATCAAAAGATCTTTTTTCTAAGGGAGTCACTATGGTAGATATCTTAAAGCATTCAGGTTTAGTGGAATCTTGTAGTGAAGCTCGACGTAAAATTTCTGAAGGCATAGTAAAGATAAGAAATCGGGTGTGGAAAAATCATTGCCAGGTTTTAACCAACGAAGATATTCCTCAAGGATGGGAATTTATTCATTGCGGAAAAGACAAAGTATTGGTTAAACTGAAGTCTTAGACTGCTAGAAAAACTCCTAAGGTATTATTAAAATATTAAAAAGAAAGATGAAAAGAGAGAAAAATTGGTCTAAATTGAGTACACACGACTTTTTTATGTGATCCTGGCTATAAGAAGAACATTAACTTGCTCAATTGATCACTTGCTTCAACTCTTTCTCTCGTAATCTTTTTATACTGATTTAGCTATACTATTCTTAAAGAGTTTGAGCAAAATCCGTCAAACTTTAATCATAATCCAAACCATATGGTGTTGGGACTGAACAATAGTAAAATATCCGTAAATTTTTTAGGTTTTATCCCCCTTGAAGAGTTTGATTTTTATCACCCTCTCTTCATCAATAACTTATTTTTCTTAAATGCCTTTTCTTTCGTACATGAAATATGTCTAACAAATAATACTATTTATCTTGTATACTGTTTTTTACAGTATTTTAAGCTAAAATGAAAAAGCAATATAGCACGAGCTTGATTTTATAAGTTAACTTTGGATTTTAAAAATGCACGATAGAAAAAAACTTTCAAAACAGTGGAAAAGAGGCTCAGGGTTTCAGCCTTTAGAGAAGGTGTGTACGTATGCTCTAGGTCATATTTTTCAAACGAAAAATTTTTTGTACAGTAAAATGGCCAACGATTGGTGTGGAATTGTTGGGACAGAAATAGCCTCAGTCACGCGTCCCTGTCGAATTCAAGTTTTTAAAAATGAAGGAACCTTATTGGTGGAAGTAGATAGCTCTGGGAGCTTGTGGATTCCTGCTCACGGAGCAACCCTTATAGAGCGCGTCAATCAGTACTTGGGATATAAAGGGGTTGCTCGTATCGTTTTTCGTAAAGCGAATTTCCAGAATCGTGAAACTGAAAAATTAGCTGCTGAGCAAGAGCTTATTTCTTTTAACGCTGAAAATAGTTCTTTAGAAAAAGCAGGTCAACAGCTGGCTAAAACCATTCCCAACATTGAACTGCTTACCTCTAAACCTTTAAAAACTGCTCTTATCGAGCTTGCGTGTTCAATGAAAATCGTTTTATAGCCAAAGCTATATAAAATGATTATGTGGATATCGTGGAAGAGACTTTCTGTGTTTCATCCAAGGGGAGTGTGCCTAAGTGCCTTTTTCTGTGCCCATTTATGTTTGATGAGATTGAGGGGCTGGTGAATAAACGAAAATATAGAAGAGTGTCTCTTGAAGCTTTCAAGGTCTTGAGCATGCCTTGGCTTTTGTGAAAGGGGGCATTGTCCATGGATCCCCCACTGCTTTTCAGGAAGTTTGGGGATCAAATCTTGCAGAATCCACGCGTGGAACCCAAAGATATTTGCAGTTGTTTGAAACAGACTCCCAGTCAAAAGAACGCCGCCCAGAAGTGCACCACTGACATTCGTGCGTCCCTTTTCATGACTGCCACAAAGCACCGATACCCTTTCAAGCCAGGGGGGTGCAAGGTACGTTATGAGCATATCCGCCCTTATCAATGAAAACGATGGGGCGCCCTTCATTTTGATGCTTCTTGAATCTTTTGGTAAAAGATGTTTTGCTTTTCGACCTCCACCTTGGGATGACGTAGGCTTTGTTTTATATAGTAATTTAGGTTAAAATGACAAAGAGCTACAGCAACGATTTAAGACAAAGGGGAATAGAATATTTAGATGAGGAGAGCGGGTACATTGAAGCATCGCAACCATTTAAAATAAGTGTATCAGCGATGGGTATGTGGAATAGAAAAATGGCATAGAAAATACAGACAAGAAGGCAGTTATTTTCCTAAAAGTCGTAGGGCTCAGAAAAAAAGAGTGACTTAGGGAAGCTTGAAGCGTACGTCAAATAAAACGAAGATATGACCTTGAAAAAAGCTGCTCAAGAATTAGGGGGGTATTTGATTAGGCTATAGCATACTCCCCCTCACTTTTTTGAAGGGGCTTTTAAAGATCCGAAAGACAGGCTATTTTATTAAAAACAAACAACAATGTTTAATGCAAATGAACCTTCGTACTTAGTATGATCGATCAGCGAAAGGTTCAGCATCCTGCGCTGATCCACAAGATGAACGCTCCAGCTTC
>NZ_ARPM03000151.1 GCF_000388175.3 Holospora undulata HU1
TAATGGGCAAGTAGAGCGAATGAATAGAACTCTAAAAAAAGCAACAGTTAATAGCTTTCATTATGCTTCTCATGATGAGCTAAAACAGCATGTGCATGCTTATCTGATGGCTTACAACTTTGCTAAACGACTCAAAGCTATCAAAGGAAAAACTCCTTGGCAATTTATTTTAAATCAGTGGATAATTCATCTTGAATATTTTATACTTAATCCTAAACATTTCTTACTGAGACTAAACACGTAGTGTTCTTGAATAGAAGGATCGTCAAACGGCATTTCCAGAAAGCCTCGTTTTCTGTAAAAAGACTCAGCACTCAGACGACTATGCATTTTCACAACTTTTATATTTTGTCTTTTGAGCCATTTTTCAAGTAGAGCCATTATCTCTGCCCCATAGCCCTGGCGCTGAAATTTAGCATCTGTTGCAAGAGACCTGAGCGCTGCATCTGATTCATTCAGAAATTCAATATGCGCAACCATCCGGACTTCTATTCCATGACACAATATAAAGTGATAGGCAGCCTCTCAACTAATGCTTGGAGATGAGGATCATAAACAACTCCAATGGGATCGAATATTTCTGTCTTTCGAATACGATGATTAATCGTCCCACTTTTGTATATGAGTTACTTTCAAAAATCTGTGCCCCCTGTATCCGCTCGTTTTTAAAATCTGTCGGATAAAGTGATCTTTTCCCAAATTATAACCTTTGAACACGCTTCCTTTTTGCTTTTGAAACGAAGCTTCATTCTGAATCAGTGTTTCTTTAATTTGCGCATACTCCTTAAGGATTTGAGAGTTTAAGCGCAAATGGTCTCTAAAAAAAATATTAAGCTGTCTTTCTGTGTGACTTTCTTCAAAAACGTGGAGATTAATTTTATCTTGGCTACGCTTGGTAAATCCAAATTTAAACGGAACTTTCTACTCGCCTTTATAAGAAAATCCAATTTTCTTAAGCTAAGCAATAGATAGATCTCCACTGCGCACAACAGCGATCATATCAATTGTAGGTTTAGCAACCAATCCTGGTATTGTAGTGGATCCGATATGGTGAATAGCAATACAATTATCCCCCAACTCCTGACGTATAATCTCCGCCTCTTTTTCAAAAATATGGGGCCAATTGGTGTCATAAGGTACGACTTGTATTTCTTTGAACATTCCAAAACTCTAAATATTTTAGTTGCTAAAAAAACTTTGTTTTTTAATAGAGTCAAAATGATTTTTCTCTATAAGAAAAATTTTCGTTTTTAAAGCCACAGCCTTAAGCCTCGAGTCCAACTTTTTCTTCGGCTTCCCGAATCATTTTTTCTTTTGGTAATTCATCAACCTCGCTATTCCTTGTTAAGCAATGCCAATGGTAAGCCTATGTGTTGTTCGGACTTCTTCTTGTTAAGGGGCGCCCTTAATTAAGTTGATTTTTTCTTTTTTTCTGAAAACAAGGGGATGTAACAGTTACAGCCAAGGGCAGTTTTAGACTTTTTTGTACCGCTATCTTACAGGGATTCCGTAGAGAAATCTAGACTTTAGCGGTATTAGCAGTGATGCTGACAACGACCCGTCATTTGATTAACAATTTTTTTTTCTAAACTTTAAGCAGTGTTGCGCTGCCCACGCTATGATAAAACGTCTGCAAATTTTTCCGGGCAATATTCACGTGGCTTCAACGGTAATTAAGCATACAGTTTAGCTTTTATACACATAAATTTGGAAGGGAAAATCAAGGAAAGTGGGGAAACAGTAAAGAATAACTGTTGTTCCTTATGTAATGTGTAAATAGAGTTTTTTAATTTAGTATTTGCGCAAGTATATTTTTTGCTTAGGTTATAGCGTTTTTAAATTTTTGCTACATGATGTAGTAATGTTTTCTGTAATTCTACCTTATCGATTATCAAAACATCAACTTAAAGTCTCAGTATAAAAATTTTCAAGGATTCTTGTTAGTTTGGCCATAATTCGAAGGGATAAACGCCAAGAGCAAGGATATGTTTTATAGTCTTTCAAGAGATTAACCTTCAAGCAAAAATCTTATACCATTTCCCGATACTAAATGGACAAATGCGAAGCGGTGCATATACTTTTCACAATTGTATTTTTTAACGCGCGCACAAACTCGCAAATCACCGCTTCACAGCCCCAAGGGGTTCGTAAATCTTGTTCGATAGGATAGTGTTTTTTATATAGAGCCATAATCTTTCGACCGGGTTAAGCTCTCGTGAATATG
>NZ_ARPM03000150.1 GCF_000388175.3 Holospora undulata HU1
TTTCTGAAAGAAGATCGTGTTGCCTTAAGAGCCGACGCGTAGAAGATAGGATTAAGGCAGTTTTTTTATCCGACAAAGGGTGAAGCTATCGTCAAACTGCTAAGGCTCTTCTGATTGACGATCGTAGAGAAGTATAAGGAAGATCAAAAGTTAATGGTGTAAAGCAAGGGCTCTGTAAGCAAGCTGAATATTTCACAAACAGCGGAACTTATCGCGCATTTGGAAAGCCACCACGTATATGAAAGTAAGCGATATCTGCGCTTATGTTCTTGAACCCTATGACTGCGATTCAAGGCAAGACGTTGCGCGCCCATAATTTTTCATTTAAAAAGCCAGCAGCACGGCCCGAAAAGGCAGCCAAGCAGGAAGCGTTTATTCAACGGTGATGACAATACTGCCGGATGTTTGGTGATGGCGCGCACCCCACCATGACAACGAAAATCACCTGTCAGGCACCCCATTGCCGACGACTGCCTACACGCATGAACCCTGATGGGAGGCACATGCGCCTTACGGTGGTGTCTCTTAAAAACCTTGAAGACGTTTTTTATCAGCTGAAAGACGCTTATCCAAAGGCACCTAACATTCACCTGATCTTGGATCAAAGACCTTATAACACAAGCAAAAACCTCCAAAAAACAGCAAAAGAAAGGGGGATTGAGGTGCATTATTTGCCCTCCCTATAGCACCAACCTGCCCCCCATCGAAAAATGAATATGTGCGCAATAATCGATTTTTCGTCTCTGTCAAAGAGTTTTGCCAGAATATGCTGCACACCTGAGACAACATCGTCATGGATCTTGTCGAGCGCGTCAATGATAACTTTCAACCCGTTAGTCCAACACTTTCAGTTTGATTTGGTATACATCTTTGGTGCAGCAGATTTTATTACCCCCCCTTCCAAAAGAAATCGGTAGTGTTATGGATAATGCCACTTTCCATAAAGGGAAAGCAGTGCAAAAAATGCTAGAAGATTCAGGTAATAGTTTGCTTTATTTGCCTCATTATTCTCCAGATCTCAATCCTATTGAGAAAAAATGAGCCCAAGCCAAACATATAAGAAGAACATTAACGTAATCTTTTTATACTGATTTAGCTATAACCGTTGCTTTGGAAAAATTTTTTAGCATTTCATAAAAATCAAGTGACTCGCTTTCCGCTTTTCGCTTTTAAATAAATACTTTAGATAGTGTCGTCACGAAATAAAATATAATATAATGAAAATCAAAAATTTTATTTTTTAGAAGAGATGACGCTATCGCACAGAAGACACGACATATCAGAAAAATCTTGGAAAATTCTGGAGCCTTATCTACCAAGAAGAAAGGGGAGTTAGGAAGGAAAAGCAAAGGATAATCGTTAAACGCTGCTAATTGCAAACAAGCTAGCCAGCGTGTTGAAGGAATAAGCGCTCAAAATCTTCTTGCAAGCAAAGGATATTGTACCAATCGCATTGTTGATGAGGTAAGAAAAAACAACATAAATCCTTTTATTTCCCAATAGAACGCAATAAAGATATTTACAAGTTTAGACATCTTGTAGAAAATACCATACTCCCCCTCACTTTTTTTCAGGTAGTTTAAAA
>NZ_ARPM03000149.1 GCF_000388175.3 Holospora undulata HU1
TGCTATTTTATACGCTTCTATAACGGGCCTTACACAAGAAATTGCTTACAAAAAAACAGTCAGAGCACCTTTGTTATTCATACTTCACAAGGGGACTCAGGTGGATCAAAGATAAACTCTTATTCTTTGATTTCAGCGATCTTTTAAACTACCTGAAAAAAAGTGAGGGGGAGTATGGGCTATGTGTAAAGACAGAAGGCTGGGGAAGAGAAAGTAAAAAGTTTGTTGGCAAAAATAGTGGGAAATAGTATCAAAGAACAAATAGTATTGCCGGTTTGGTTTAATAACACGCCTATGGGGTTTAAGGGACCGTGCGACACTTTATTATTCCAAGCTTGGGTAGAAAAATTTCTGATCAAGGAACTGAAGCCTGGTCAAGGTGTTATTATGGATAATGCCTCTTTTCATAAATAATCTGTAAAATGCAGTATAATTTTTCTACCTCCTTATTCATCTGACTTAAATCCTATTGAGAAAAAGTAGGCTCAAGCTAAGCATATACGAAGCACTACAAATTATTCGATTGATCAAATCTTCAATACTTGTTTGTGACTTTTTTATATGATATTAGCTATATTGTTTGAGAATTATTAATAGAAAATTCAAAAGAAATTTGTATTCAATGAGACATTTGCGTTGAGGAAGGAAGTGGGGTCGGATCAAGGATCTTTTACCTGGAAACTTAGGGAATGTGGGCGTTACAGCAAAAGACAATCTCCTGTTTGTGGAGGCTGTTTTATACTGTTGCCGTGCAGGAATTCCTTGGAAAGATCTGCCAGAGAGGTTTTGCACTAAAAAAAGACGAAAACAAGCTATTGGACGCTCAGTTGGAGGGGAAGTGCTGAGATCCAAGCAATATGTTGATGCCCAAGGTAATTCCACCAGCAATCCCATCGCTTTTCACCTTACAAGAAGGTCAGCCCCATGATTTGGAAGGTGCAAATGCGTTGATGGATAGGCTCGTAAAAGCTGATACGGTGCTTGCCGATAAAGCGTATGATGCAAATGAAGGGGGCAGCGAAAACTCAAAAAAAAGAAGGGTGAGGTCTTGATCTCCCCTAAAAAGAATGGGGCCTTCAAATTGCGATACTTTTATAGCTAAAGCTATATAAAATGATTTTATATGGATATCGTGAAAGAGAGTTTCTATACTTCATCCAAGAGGAGTGCGCCTAAGTGCCTTTTCCTGTGCCCATTTTACGTTTGATGGGATTTGGGTCTGGTGAATAAGGCAAAAAGATAGAGGAAAGTGTGTCCTGAAGCTTCTAAGGCCTTTAGCATACATTATCCATGACACCTACACTGCTTTTCAGGAAGTTTGGGAATCAAATCTTGCAGCATCGACACCGTTGAAACCCAAGATATTTACAGTTGTTTGAAACAGACTCCCAGTCAAAAGGACGGCGCTCAAAAGTGCACCAATAACATTCGTGCAACCCTTTGCACCCCAGTTATGGCTGCCACAAAGCACCGATAACTTTTCAAGCTATGGAAGAGGCGCGTCATGAGCGCATCCGCCCTTATCAATGAAAACGATGGGGCGCCTTTCCTTTTGATGCTCCTTGAATCTTTTGGTAAAAGACGCCTCGCTTTTCGATCTCTGCCTTGGGATGACGCAGGCTTTTTTTATACGTCACGCCGAGGCGTTCCAGAGCTGAGAGACCCCATGAGGGGATTGCTCCTAGCCTTTCCACACGTGCTACGTCGGAAAAGGCTTCCACGTCCTTTTTCAATACCTTCTATGTCTATGCTCTTTGCCGATTTGTTTCTTTGTATTGAGGGGCAATTTTCTTCGACCGCCTTATAACGCTTGCGATCCCAACTGTAAAATGATGCACACGTCGTCAAAGCTTAGTTCTCCTTCCTCTTTGATTTCTAATACTCTACGTCGAAAATTTACTGAATATGTCATCATTCATATGATTAAAATTTTCTTAAATTATTATCATTTCATTTAGCTTTTTTTATATTATAAATCCCGTCATTTGATCGAGAATTTCTTCGCTAAACTGAAAGCAATACAGAGCCATTTTTCAGCGCTATGATAAAACGTCTTCCAATTTTCTAGACGCTATTCACTTGGTTTCACTTGTCGTTTAGCTTAATTGAGAACGTGCCTTAAAATTGTAAATAACGTATCTTTCCATAAAAGTAAAATGCTATTATTCCGTAGACTTTCCTTACTGAGGAGGCGAATTTTTCACCCCCTTGTAAATTAGCATAAAGGCCTATACCGCATACCGTTTTCTCTTTTTACTTTTCCTCCATTAAAAAAATGTTCTCACTTTTCTTATTTATTAATTTATTCAGAACTACTATAAAATATTTTTTTATAAGTTTAATTATTCTACATTATTAAGAAGGAAACAGATAAGACAAGAAATTTTTAATTATTACGTATCGCGTTAAATCTTTAAACGAAGAATATAAAAATACTAATCCAAGAATAAAAATAGAAATCCAAAGTAATACCTGAGTAAACCGATGAGGAATAGGTCTTCCCAAAATCCACTCTGCCACGGATAAAACGATATTTCCTCCATCTAATAGAGGGATAGGCAATAAATTGAAAAATCCTAAAGCAATAGAAAGAGATGTCATCAATAAAATAATCATTCCTGGATCTTTTTGCTCTAAGACATCGCGAGCCTGATGAGCAATCCCCAAAGGTCCAGAAAGATTCGTCATATTTGACTTTTTAAAAATTTCTAACGGTCTTTTACTTTCGTTAATAAAAACAGTAAAAATACTACCGATATAGCTTTCTGTTGGAACTTTTTTCCACGTACACCCTGGGGTGATACCGACATTTCCTTTCCAGACTTCATTGAGACTAGGAGTCTTTTCTGATTTTAGATCAACTTCCACAACTTCGTCATCTCTATAAACATTAAAGTGAAGAGTATTCCGCAAAGGAGTGGATTCTAAAACAGATAAAATATCCTGAAAAGAGCCAATAGGGTGGTCTTGTATTTGTAAGATTTTGTCTTTAGGAAAAAGTACGCCTTTTGCAGGAGAAGATTCGCTAACTTTTCCAATGATAGGCTCATTCAAATCCGGAAGTCCAACGGTTAAAACCATAGTCGCAATCAATCCAAAAGCTAAAAGATAATTAGCAAAAGGTCCAGCAAATGCAATAATAATTTTTTGCCAAGGTTTCTTGTTTGTAATACTAGATTGCTCATCAGAATCCTTTGTTGTCAGTCCTGAAGGATCTTCGTCTCCTAGAAATTTTACATAGCCCCCTAACAAATACGGAGAAATCTTCCATACCGTTCCATTTTTATCTTTCCATTGATATAAAGCAGGACCAAAACCGATAGAAAAACTTTCAATAGATACCCCTTGCCAACGAGCAGCTAAATAATGACCCAGTTCGTGAAAAATGACTAACGGACATATTACCAGTACAAACGAAAAAATAGTTTTTACTAATGAATAAAGATTTAATAGCATTATTCTCCTATCTTACATAGCATAGCTCATTATCTCAAAACTTCCTAAAAAAGCAATGGTGATCTAGATTAACTCAAGGAACTTTGACAAAATTTCTTTATTACAATAGGTACTTATAACCAGTTTAGTTACGAAACCTTTTTGCACACTTCAATATCTAGTCTAGTATCCTAGTATCTAATATTAGGTATATCCGAAAAAAAGCTTTATTCCGAAATATTCAGGGAACAGTGTCCTTTTATACGACTAAGCTTGATAAAAGTTCATAGGTATTCGTACGAACAAAGTGTTTTTTATATCGTGTTACGCCTTGATATCGTTTTGGGATAAACTTTACTGAATCTTTTGAGCCTATAAAAAAGAGCTTTACTTTACTTACTTAGGTTGCACGCTAAAAATTTTCGTAAATTAGACTTAATAAATGCTCTGATGTTTTAATCGCCCTCTTGTGCTAATTAAAGCTTTGTTCTAAAATCTGGCTAACTAGATAGAGTCTATGAGAAAAAGCATGAAAGTCAATTTAGAGGACATAAAGCAAGTTGCAAAACTCGCAAAAATTACTTTAACCCAAGAAGAAGTAAAGAATTTTTCTCACGAATTAAGCCGAGTATTTGAGTGGGTAGAACAACTAGAACGTCTTTGCCTTCAAGTTCATCAACAAGAACCAGAGCTAGCTTGCCCCATGGTGGATGATGTTCCGGAATGTCCTATTGATACTCACATTTTGTTATCGAATGCTCCAAAGCAGCGGAAAGAGCATTGTGTTGTGCCAAACGTTTTAGGAGATGTGTAGAATGAAGCATTCTGATATTTTATCCTTAACGTTATCTCAGGCAAAGCAAGAACTTTCTAATAAGAACATCTCAAGTGTAGAACTTACACAGTGCTATGTAGAACGCATGACTTCTTTAAATTCAACATATCATGCCTATATAACGTGTTGTGAAGATCTGGCCATAGATATGGCAAAAAAAAGCGATGCTCGCAGACAGAAGGGAAACTGTGGCATACTGGAAGGCATTCCTTTGGCAATAAAAGATGTATTTTGTACAAAAGGAGTGCGTACGACTTTTTCTTCTAAAATGATGCAAAATTTTGTTCCCGAATATTCTTCTACCGTTACGCAACGTTTAGAGCAATGCGGCGGGGTATTTCTTGGAAAAACCAATTTGGATGAATTTTGTATGGGATCGATGAATACGTATACTCTTACTAGTCCAGTTGCCAATCCTTGGAATACTTCTTGTGTATCAGGAGGGTCTTCCGGTGGCAGTGCTGCAGCCGTAGCTGCTGGAATGGCATTAGGGTCTGTGGGATCTGATACGGGGGGGTCTATCCGACAACCTGCTTCTTTTTGTGGAATTGTGGGAGTGCGCCCGACGTATGGTCGAGTCTCTCGTTATGGAATGGGGGCGTTTTCTTCTTCTTTGGATCAAGCAGGTCCTTTTGGACGTACAGTGGAAGATGCTGCACACATTTTTCAAGCCATTTGCGGTCATGATCCGAAAGATTCCACGAGTCGTGCTATAGCGCCCCCAGACGTATTATCTATCATAAGGCAATCTGTAAAAGGAATGAAAGTAGGAATTCCAAAAGAGTTTTACGAGGCTTCTTATCCAGAAGATATTCGCCGTTGCTGGGATAAAAGTCGTGAGATCTTAGAAGATGCGGGGTGTCAAACGAAAATGGTTTCTTTGCCTTATGTTTCTTTCTCCCTTCCTTGCTATTACCTTATCGTATGTGCAGAAGCTGCTTCCAATATGGCGCGTTACGATGGTGTAAAATACGGGGTGCGCTGCTTTGGCGAAACGTTAGAAGAAATGTACTGTGCTACGCGAAGCGCAGGATTCGGACCAGAAGTAAAACGTAGGATTATTATAGGAACATATATCTTGTCTCATGGAAATTATGATGCCTACTACGGAAAAGCAACGCGTATTAGGCATTTAATTCGGGATGATTTTGCACGGATTTTTCAAGATGTGGACATATTGTTGATGCCTACAACACCTACTACGACTTTTCCATTTTCTCAGGCTCCAAATGACCCTGTTACCGTTTATCTGAATGATGTATTAACAGTTCCGGTAAATGTCGGGGGAATTTGTGGAATTTCTGTTCCTTGCGGTGTTTCTGATAAAGGACTTCCTTTGGGAATTCAGATCTTGGCGCCTGCTTTTGAAGATGGGCGTTTGTTTCAATTTGGAAGTGTTCTAGAAAAAGGAAGCAATTTTCCTTTGCTCCCGTTTTTAGAAAAAAATAGCGCCTCTTGCAAAGAATAAAAATATTGAACAGGTATATTACGATTAATGTCAACCGAGAAAAATTATCTTTTTGGAAAGTATTAATTTTCGATAATCGCAAGTCTTTTAAGATTGTTTTTCTCTAAAAAACTACTGATGTTTGAAAAGTAGCATTAAATTTCCAGATCCTACTCGGCTTTGCCCGCCTAGAGCTGAAGGAAGGGCGTTAAGAGGATTTGCATCAGGCCCTAAAACGGAAAAAGGAAGATTCCAAGAAGAAAAATCTGCTAGTGTTGTGTATGGAGTGTTTTTTTTCAAATACTGTCTTTCTGTAATTTTTTGATTGTCTAAAGATATAGAGCATCGGTGTGCAAAACTTAGATTTTTCATGTTAGCAATAAAAAAAAATATTAAAAAAAATAAAAATTTCATATTGTTCTGTTTTTATTTTACTAATATAAATATACATATTTGTTTTTTATTTTTTATTAAGGGTGCGAAATTAGCGTTATAGCTAAGATCACAGAAAAAAGTCATATTATCAGCTAACCTAAAATCATCACACTGAGACAAGATGAATAAAAAATTCCTTAAATAACAAAAAATTGAGAAACTTCCCAGTGAAAAATAAGAAGCTTTTAACTAAAGATATGTTTTGTTAGAATTGGTAAAAGCACCTCTTTTATAAGTCTCTAAAAAATATTGTATTGTATGTGAATTTTGTGAATATTCTTATTTTTTTTAAAACAGTTTTGTTCGAGGGGGAAAGCGGTACAAATGTAAAAAATGTGGAAAAAATTTCACGAGGTGTGCCCAAAAAAGACAAGCTTAAAGCCCTTGTTTTATACGCAAGCGGTCTTTCAATGAACCGAAGTGCTCAGCGTTTTGGTGTCAGCACAAGCGCTGTTTTGAAGGGGGGGCACCTTAGGATCAAGGCTATGCGCCAAAATTGAGCTATACCCAGAAGACAAAGGTATTGTCAAGGAAGTCGATGAATTTTGGTGTTATTTAAAAAAAAGAAGCAAAAAATTTGGATTTCTAAAGCTTGGATTTCTAAATCCTAGGATCGTGCTGGAAAAGGGCTCTTCGATTGGGATTTGGTGATCACTTGAGTTAATACTTTCAAAGAACTTTTTGAACGATTAAAAATATGGAAAATTTTATTTTATTGCAAAGATCTTTGGGCAGGTTTTAATAAAATTATTCCAAGCCCTCGCCTCTTTCAGGGAAAAGATAAAACGTTTTCCATTAAACAAAACAACGCTCCACATCGCCATTGGTTTGCAAGATTTTGCCCCACCTTGCAAACACACGATCACTTGAAATGCTAGAGGTAACACTGCGTATTTTTGCGGCGCTTCACGTTAATAAAACTTTGAAAATTCATTATGCTATCTTTGGCTAAAATTTTTTTAAAAATTACTATAAATCAAAAAAATGTTTTTTTTAAAATTTTTTACGTTAAAATGTTTTGGTATTGCGTACAATAAAATATACATGAGCAAGTATAAAAAGGGAAATTTCTTACTTTTGGGTTTAGGCGTAATGGGATCGCAAAGCGCGTTTTCTGATTTAGATTCTTCTAATCTTGATTCTTCTTCTCCATGGTTATGGAGAAATTTTGAAGATTTTAAGGACGAATGGAATAAAAAAGCATATGCTTTGAGGTACGCACCAGATGCTCTTAAACGCTTTGAAAAAGATATTTCTCTCAAAACAAAAGAAATTATTCGAGCGCATAAATCGTTAGTTGAAGTAAGTAACTCTGGAGATCTTACAGAAAAAAATGCCGAAAAAGTAAAGAAAGCGTTTTCCAATTTAGCTAAATATATTTGGGAGTTTCGTAAAGAAGATAAAGAAAAAAAATTTTTAGAAACTATAGTGAATAACAAAGGTGAGTTGTGCCAAAATTTTTTCAATCCTAAGCAAAACCTTAAGGCTGATTATTGTGAGCGTTTAATTACAGAAGCATTAGGAGGTGTGAAAAATACTACTTTTTCTACAAAATCTTTCTTTAATTCCTCTCAAAATTTTAAAAAATAATCCCTTCAAG
>NZ_ARPM03000148.1 GCF_000388175.3 Holospora undulata HU1
GGCAATCTGCTCCATATCACGGTTCATAAGGCCAATGACACAGGTGCTGGGTGCAGAGTTTTTTGGGAAGCGGTGCAAAAATTATTCTACATTAAAGGGAGTTTGTGCAGATGCTGGATATAGAAAACCCATGGAGGAATTTGTAAGAAATATATTGAATAAAACTATAGCAATCTCAGAGCGTATATCTCAAGGATGGGTCATACTTCCAACGCGTTAGATTTTCGAAAGAACATTTGCATGGCTAAATCATTTGCAAAGGGTATCTAAAGATTATGAAATTGCCCTAGCGACTGCTGAAAACATGACATGAGTATGATAGCCCATTCCATGATTCTATTAAGAAGGACAGCTAAATCATGAATGCAGGTTATAAGTCAATCTTTTTTCTGAGCCACCACGCCTCTTAGGAAAATAACTGCCTTCTTGTCTGCATTTTCTATGCCACATGCCTATCGCTGATACACTTATTTTAAATATTTGCGATGCTTCAATATACCCGTTCCCCCCTCATCTAAATATTCTATTCCCCTTTGTCTTAAATCGTTACGGTAGCTCTTTATCATTTTCCTTTTATTTTAACAAAAAAAATTGCACCTAATTCAACCTAAATTACTATAGCAGGAGAGCTAACATGTGATTTTCAGAATAATCCGCAATGTGTCCAGGAAAATTTTCCAACTGCAGCGAATATCGGATGTATTTTATCTTAATAAAAAAAGCATGCTAAGAACATATTAAGACATAAACTTCAAAACTTTGAAAAAATAAGAATGAGTGTAAGAGTTTTTGAACCTCTTTAATGATACAACTTAGGCTATTGACAGCAGATCGAAAAATTGAAATAATAGAGAAAGTATGGGGGATGTAGCTCAGTTGGTTAGAGCGCCGGCCTGTCACGTCGGAGGTCGCGGGTTCGAGTCCCGTCGTTCCCGCATATTAGTTTTATGATCTATTTTGTTTTTCCTTTAGTCAATTCTACTCAGAATTTGGCTTTCTCTTATTATGAAAGTTTCGGAGTCCCTGAGACTTTTGTTGTCTTTCGGGCTTTGGCTCAGACAAAAGGGTATGGAAGACGTGGCACTCCCTGGAAATCTGCAAAAGGTAATCTTTTATTTTCTGTTTTATTTTCTATTCCTGCGGATTGGTCGTATTCTTCTATGTTGGTAAAAATTGGTGCAAGCTCTGTGGTCAAAGTTTTGAAAGACTGTGGCGTTTCTGCTTATCTGAAATATCCTAACGATGTTTTTGTACAGAATAAAAAAATTTCTGGAATTTTAGGGAACATTTTTCATACAAACGATTCTTTATGGGGAGGAATTTTAGGCATAGGGGTTAATATCAATGCTACACCAGAAATTCAAGATGCGACTTACAAAACTACCAGTTTAAAGGAATTATCCGGGAACACCTGGGATATAGAAAAAATTATGAAAAACATTCTTCAAACTTTAAGGCAGCAGCTCGTTTTGGATAAAGCAGAACAAAAATAATTTAAGCATACTCCCATCCCGAATATCAGAAATGATCGCAAACAAAAATATCATACAAAATCCCATCGCTAAATGAACAGAGATACGGAGAAGATTATGCTGTTGAATTTGCACCCCAAAGTCTAAAACAGATTGGAAAAGATGTTTTGTTGGGGGAGATAAATTGCAGAACTGCAGGCTGTAATCTCAGCTAAAAAATATGGGATCAGTAAAGTAGCCAAAGTATATGATATATCCAGAACTACATTGACGTCTTGGGTAAAGCACCTGAAAACTGGAGCGCTAGATAAGTTAAAGGCGCCAGCGGAACGTAAGAAAAAAAGTCGGCTTAAATGATACAAAGAATTCAAGTAAGAGGTTGGATAGAAGGAGGACAGTCAACTGATCATCGATAGGATTCAGTAAAAAATAGCAGAACAAATTAACTATTGCAAGATCGACGGTATACAGAGAGATGAAAAAGCTTGGTTTAGCTTATATACGTCATGCTGAATGAAATTGTTTACAAGTTAAATAATGTTTCTTATGCAAAGATTTCTGAAAGAAGAAAAACGTGTTGCGTTAAGAACGCAGCAGATAGGA
>NZ_ARPM03000147.1:0-4997 GCF_000388175.3 Holospora undulata HU1
GTTGCGCAATTCGGTTCATTGAAAGACCGCTTGCGTAATAAAACAAGGGCTTGGAGCTTGTCTTTTTCGGGCACACCTCGTGAAATTTTTTCCACATTTTTTACATTTGTACCGCTTTCCCCCTCGAACAAAACCGTTTTTAAAGCACTCCGAACATTCACAAAATTTACATACAATCATTTTTAGAGACTTTTAAAAGAATTCCTTTACTATTTTTAAAAAAATATCTTTATTTAGAATATGTCGTCATAACTTTAATTATATAATAATTACATAATTATAACGCTATCCAGCTCCATTGCCATATTTTTTTATGATATTTTAGCTATATTTTGCTATAAGGATTATATTTTGTTATATTATTTTTATAATTCCTTCAAAATGTTTTAAAGCAAGTTAGCCTTATCGATGAGAAAAATAAAAAAATACATCACTTATTCTATCATAATTGGAATAACGAATTCAGGTGTGAAAGCATCAGAAATAAAAAAAAAAAATTCAAGCGTTACACAAAAAACGTTAATGTCTTTGAGCGATATTAAAACAGGTGATTTAAATTTTTTTTCTTCCTTAAATTTAGATTCCGTATCTTTGGATGATTTTGAAGAAGGAACAAATTTTAATGGGTATCACGTAAATAGTGATCCTCATTTTCACACATTGGTCAATATCAAAGCTCCCAAGGGAGGAATTTTACGATTATCAACCGTTTCTCCTTCTGTTATTTCTTTAAATCCATTCGTGTCTCTTAATTTTCCACCAGGGATTTTTTCAGTGCATGAGCCCAATTCAGCTGTTGCATCTTTGATGATGCGGTGTTGGAGATGTGCTTTTCATATGATTCCTTATTGTTCTAACAAAATTAGAAAAGCTAAAGACAATTCTTGGATTACGTTTTATTTAGACCCAAAGGCTAAATTTCACGATGGAACCCCCATAACAGCACAAGATGTTCTGGCAACATTTGAGTATTTTCTTCGCTACGGATCTTTTTATCGTAAAAAACTTGGAGAAAAAGTAAAAAGTATTCTTGTGCAAGATTCTCAAACCATTACTTTTTATATGAAGCCTATAAAAGAAAGTGCTCAGTTTGGACTTGGTTATGAGCCAGATTTTCCTTTGGTACTTGCTGGGCTTCCAATATTGTCTAAAGCAGATATCAGCTGGCGAAACGGGAATGAAGATTCTATGACCCCTTTGACAGGAAGCGGCCCTTATCGGCTTTGTCGTCATACAGACACCATTACAATTTACGAAAGAGTTAAGGACTTCTGGGGAAAAGATCTTCCACAATTTCAAGGAATTAGCAATGCGGATGAAATTCAATATAAGCGGTTTATTACCAAAGAAAGTGCTTTTTCAGCGTTTTTAAGAAAAGAGATAGACTTGTGGAAAGAGGATAATCCAGAACAATGGGATCTTTATTTTTATTCAGCTAATTTTGAAAACAAGATTCGGATTCATACCGTAAATCACAAACAGCCTGTGGGAATGAAGGGTTTTTTTTTCAATGCTCAGCTTCCTTTATTTAAAGATATTCGTCTCAGGCAAGGAATAAGTGCTATATTTGACTTGAAATTTTCTGACTTTCGACGAATAGTTGGAAAACGTGCTCGCCGAATTCAAAGTTTTTTTCAAGGAACGCCTTACGCATGTTTAAACGCTTTGACTCTTCAAGAGCAAAAAGCGCTTTTAGGTCTTCCAGTTCCGATTACGCAAATCGCGACACCGAAACTTCAAAACAAGCGAGAAATTCTTAATCACTTCAAACGTGCAGGATGGAGCCTGAAAAATCAAATATTGCAAAAAAATAACACCCCTATGCGTTTTGTGATCATAACGAAAAAAAAAGAAGAAAAAGTTTGGGCTGAACGCTTTTCTATCTATCTGAAAGATTTTGGAATTGAAGCTTTAGTAAAAGAAGTAGATGAAACCGCTTATTATCAAAAAATTTCTAAGAAAGATTTTGATATAATAGTGGCAGAGCGTCGAGGGACTCTTTCCCCTGGTGCAGAACAAATTAGCTACTGGACTTCAGAACATGCAGGGCCTCAGGGAAAAAATTATTCAGGGATTCAAGACCCCAATATCGACTTTGCGTGTAAACAAATAATGGTTTTTTGGAACGACCAAGAAAAGTATACGTTATGGTTGCGCATTTTGGACCACCTTCTTAAGTTAGGGTGTTATGTTTTGCCCTTGCATTATTACGATACAAAAATTATTGCACACTGGAGGCGCGTTGAAGTGCCTAAGCCCGTTGATTACTTTTTTAACTTTTCTTCTGAAACTTCTTGCTGGATTTCTCCAAAATAAGGGCAAGGCACTGAATCATATCCATAAAATATTTGTATTTAAAAGTGTAATTTTTTATAAAATTAAAAATTCACGCCATATAAAAAACGTTGAACGGTAAAACCAGACTCCTTGATACGTTTGAAATAATCTTGTTTTCCATAGTATGAAGAAAAATTATGGATAACATATCTTCCTATATAGCTAAATTATTATAAAAAGATTACGAAAAACGGAATTGAAATAAGAGATCAATGAACAAGTTAATGGTCTTCTTATATGTTTTGATTGGGACCATTTTTTCTCAATAGGATTGAGATCTGGAGAATAATAAGGCAAATAAAGCAAACTATGGCATCTTCTAGCATCTTTGCACTGCTTTTCCTTTATGGAAAGTGACATTATCTATACACTAGCGCCTTCTTTTGTAAGGTTTGGTAATAAATAAAATCTGCTGCACCCAAGAGTAAACCCCTTTGTAAGCCAGATATCAAACCAATTGCAATTGTATTTACTAATTAAAGCGCCTATGGGATTTTTTCTCCCCCAGTCATGAGAGCCATAACACCGCTTGCAAGTACCCATGCGTTCTTAGCATATCATGAGCAAAACCACTTTCATCTGTGTAAGGAATAGCTTTGCCTGCTTTTTCTAGCTGCTCAATTGTTTGGCAAAATGTAGATCTTTTTTCTGGATTCGCTTTTGGGGGATTTAGATTTTTTTTATATGTCACTCCTAAACGTTGTTTTGCATACCTTATACCAGAAGCGCTGACTCCTAACCTCTTAGCTTTTTCATAATAGCTAACTATCTGGAAATTCTTCTGTATCTATTCTTAATTTCTCTTTGTCTAATTTTGTCCATGGTTTATTCCTTTTGTTGAGTCCTTCAAGATTCTTACCCTATCTCACTACTTCTGATTTAGATATGCAAAATCTAGCGGCTATTTTTTCAAATAATAAACAGCTCTTTGTTTTTGTTTTTAATACTTTTTTTCGAAAATCCAATGAATATGTCATAACTTTAATCATATAATTTATCACGTAATTATAACTCTATGCAGCTCTGTTGTCATGTTCTTTTTATGATGTTTTGGCTACATACGTAAAGAAATGTAAAAATCGGAAGAACACTTTGACCAGACCTTCTTCCGCTTGTCTTAGGTTACATTGGAAAAAAGCCAAATTTAAACTATCAAAATTTTACTCTAACCTTATTGCTTAGATATTTCTATTCTACCTTAGATTAGAACTTGCAACTCACTTCCAGATTATTTCAAACTTTTTATTCCAAACATCTCAAGCTTATTAAGTTTCTTACAAGGGATTAAAATTGTTTGCCTATCCACATATTTGCACACACCTGAAACAAAGATGAAATCTAAATTCTCACCCCCGAATCATTTAATTAAAAAACCATACCTATTATTAAATTTTTTTCTTTAAATTGATAGCACATTAACCTAACCAAAAAACTTATTTTATTCAATCTTAACTAAAAAATCCAGATTACCAAAAATTAAATTTTCCGCTCATGCCAAAACCTGCTAGACGTTTTTTACAACCAATTCCTGCTTTTTTGCTAAAACATCTATTTTTTCCACGTAAGTATTAACTATCTTATCTACATCGTTTCTGAACTTTCGAGTCAAATCTTCTGAGAAGTTTTCTTCTTTTTTTCTCCTTTCAATTCCATCTAAAACTGATCTACGCTGATTTCGAAATCCAATTTTTACTTCTTCAGCATACTGAAAAGAAATTTTGACAAGCTCATTGCGGCGCTCTTCAGTGGGAGTCGGAATTGGAACAGAAAAACGGTTTCCCTCTATATTTGGACTGTAAGATGCTTTTCTCAAAACTTTTTCCACTGAATCTTTAATCGAAGGATCCCAGACTTCTACGATCAAAAGCTGCGCTTGAGGTGCAGAAATAGAAGAAACCTTTCCTAAAATTTGCTTTCCTCCATACACTTCTATAGGTAAATTTTCTAAAAGCTCTGGCCGGGCACGCCCCACCCTCAACCCCAAAAATTTTTTTTCTAACGCGCTCAAGCCAAGACTCAATTCACGCTCAAGATCCTTTAAAATTTTTTCTGTCATGAATATACCTAGTAGTTTGCTACTCCTAGCGGGAGAGGGATTTGAACCCCCGACCTGCGGATTATGATTCCGTCAACTGAGCTACCCCGCCTTTGATTTACATTCTATCACGCTTTTTTCAAAAAAAAAAGCATACTCATTTTAAATCGAAAAAAAATGTTCTCACAAGATTTGCATTTTTCACCAGACTTTTTCTAAAAGCAAATGTTAAGTTGGGCTGCATTTATTGAATGTAAAAATTGTTTAAAAAGCTATAGCATTTCTAAAAATCTCGATTTTTGAGACTTTTAACCAAAGGTAGCTTGATTAATTTTCAATGTTTTATTCACTTGAAGTGCCGAAAAAATAAGCAGTGTTCCCTCTAGCATTTTAAGAGATCGCGTGTTTGCAAGGGGGGCGACGAAATCTTGCAAACCAAAGGCGGTGTGGAGCGTTATTTTGTTCAATGGAAAACGTTTTATCTTTTCCCTGAAAGAGGCGAGGGGTTGGAACAATTTTATTAAAACCTGCCCAATGATCTTATGCAATAAAGTAAAATTTTCTATTTTTTTAATCGCTCAAAAAGTCGTTTAAATGTTTGGAGTGATCACCAAATTCCCAATCG
>NZ_ARPM03000147.1:5007-8915 GCF_000388175.3 Holospora undulata HU1
AGAGCCCTGCACGATCCTAGGATTTAGAAATTCAAGCTTTAAAAATCCAAATTTTTTCTTCTTTTTTTTTAATAATTCCAAAATTCATCAACTTCCTTGACAATGCCTTTGTCTTTTGGGGATAGCTAAATTTTGGCGCATAGCCTTGATCCTAAGGTGCCTGACCTCTTCAAAACGGCGGTCGCTCTGACACCAAAAAGCTGAGCAATTCGGTTCATTGAAAGGCCACTTACTTGTAAAACGAAGGCTTGGAGCTTGTCTTTCTTGGGCACACCTCGTGAAATTTTTTCCATTTGTACCGCTGAATCCATCGAACAAAACCGATTTTAAAACACTCCGAACATTCACAAATTTTACATACAATCATTTTTAGAGATTTTTAAAAGACACCCTTTACTAATTCTAAAACTAAAAAAATATCTTTATTTAAAATCTTCCGATTTTTATTCTAATCGAACTTTTTTTGGAACAGATTAGTTTCATTAATTGTCTTTGGAACCGTTTGATTTGATGATAATGAAGTTTTTTTTGTGAAAGGTTTGTTAATAAAAGATTACTTTGTTGACAGGGGTTTTGTTTTTAAGTATAACAGTTGACTCAGTTTTAGTTTTGGTTTCTGGATGAAAAATTTAAAATCGTTTACGTCATTTGTTGTTCTTTTTACAATAGGTTTTTTGTGTGAACAATCTTTGCATGCAAAGAAAAAGAAAATCGTTGGGAAAAGTGAAAAATTTATAGTTAGAGAATCTTCTGCAGGACAACGACTACTCCAAGAGGAGATTGCTGCTATACCGTCCCACAAAAGTGTACAATTTGCTAAAGTTAGCAAGAAATTTTGGGAAAAAAGCCATTCCAACATGAGTAAGTCAGTCTCTTGGAGTGATTTTAAGACTAAAACGACAGAAGTCGATTCTTTACTTTGTGAATATTCATTTGAAAATCTTTATGGAGAAAAACAAAATTTTGTAAAAATCCCTGGATTTGACGATGGGTCGTGTTTATGGAGCCATTTAGGGATTGTCCCTCAAGATATGTTAGGCGTTATGTTTTCCTGTGTCGAAATTTTGTCAGACCAGTTATCGCCTTCTAAAGCTTCTGGTATTGTTATTTCGGAAGCTTTAGAGATGATCCACACGCTTGATCCTTTAGGAAATTTTACGAAGATAGATGAAAGGGGGGAGAACAATAGAGATATTGCAAAACAATGGTTCATATTAAAAGAAAACGCTCTCGAGGTGCTTAAAAAATGGAATGATGGGCTGGAAATGCACGGCGGAGCAAGTATTTCCACTAGACAGGGGAGTACCGGATTTCGTCTTCCAAATGGAAGTACGTTTTTTCGACTCGTTGCTAAACACCTAGGGGTCAATATTAAAATTTTTAATGGAAGTTCCTCGGATTTAGTGCTTGAAAGTGGTAGAGTTTTTGAGTGTACAGGCGCAAAGCATTGGTTGTATTTGTTACAAGATGAGCAAGAAAACGGAAAACACTACGATATTTTAGTAGAAAAAGGTAAGCCCGTCAGTACTGCGATTATAGAAGAGATGAACTCTTATCTAGGGACAGTATCTTTGAAAAAACAGGACACGCAGTAAATGCTTCTGCGTAATTTTTTGAAAGGATGAGAGAAAGCAACAAAAGTTATCATCTAAATGCATTTCAGAAAAAATAGATAGGTAAATCGTTTGCTTTTATAGATTTTCGTTGTTATCCCGCTATGAAATTTCATAGCGCGATTTTTTTATTTTTTGATGATAAAACATATAAAATTATGAATTATTTCTTCTCATACAAAAGATAGAGTGTCGCCGGAATATTGGCTCCCCTTTCTTTGGGCTGCACCCATAACAAAGAGGTCAAAGTCTTATAGTCAATTTTATAGAAAAAGTTCTTAAAAAACGACTGAAACAATTTGAATTTTTAGACAAGTCTCTTCCAAAGTGGGAGGAGCAGCTAAAATATGGAGATCTGAAAAGAATTTTGTGTGTGGCGTATTGTCGTCGATTATCTAACGAGCATCACTCCAAAAACAGCGAGTTAAAACATTATAGTAATTTAGCTTGAAAGTGGAACAGAGTGGTGCTATTTTTAACAGAAAATGACAAACAAAGAAATAAAACAGCTTCGATCTAAGAAAGCAGTAATAGAATATATTCATGCTGAATGAAATTGTTTAAAAGTTTAATAATTTTTCTTATGCAAAGATTTCTAAAAGAAGACGATCGTGTTGCGTTACGAACGCAGCAGATAGGATTAAGGCAGTTTTGTTATCCGACTATACGATTCAAGGCAAGACGTTGCACGCCTATAACTTTTCGTTTAAAAAGCCAGCAGCACGGCCAGAAAAGGCAGCCAAGCAGGAAGCCTTTTATTCAACGGTGATGACAACACCGCCGAAGGATGCCCTTCCTGTTTGGTGACGACATGCCCCACACCATGGAAACGAAAATCACCTGTTAGGCACCCACATTGCCACGACAACCTCTTTTACACCTGATGGGAGCCTTGGATTTGACGGGTAGTGTCCTTAGAAACCTTGAATAGGTTTTTTTATCAGCTGAAAGACGCTTATCCAAAGGCGCCTAACATTCCCCTGATCTTGGATCAAGGCCCCTACAAGAAAAAACCTCCAAAAAGCAGCAAAAGAAAGGGGGATTTAGGTGCATTATTTGCCCTCCCTAAGTCCCAATCTGACCCCCATCGAAGAATGCATATGTGCGCAACAATCGATTTTTCGTCTCTGCCAAAGAGTTTTGCAAGAGTATGATACATTTTTTCGACTAAACCTGGGACAACATCGCCATGGATCTTGTCGAGCGCGTCAATGACAACTTTCAACGCATTAGTCCAACACTTTCAGTTTGATTTGGTGTAATTATGTAATAAATTATAAATTAAAGTTATGATTTTCGAACAAAAGTATTAAAAACAAAGCACGGGGTATCATTTGAAAAAGTAGCCGCTAGATTTTGCATATCTAAATCAGCAGTAGCAAGATGGAGCAAAAATCTTAAAGGAGTCAACAAAAGGAATAAACCATGGACAAAATTAGACAAAGAGAAATTCAGAATAGATACAGAAGAATTTTCAGATAGTTAGCTATTATGAAAAGGCTAAGAGGTTAGAAGTCGGCGCTTCTGGTATAAGATATGCAAAACACCGTTTAGGAGTGACATATAAAAAAACTCTAAATCCCCCAAAAGCGAATCCAGAAAAAAGATCTACATTTTGCCAAACAATTAAGCAGCTAGAAAAATCAGGTAAAGCTATTCCTTACATAGATGAAAGTGGTTTTGCTCATGATATGCCAAGAACGTAAAGGGGGGTACATCTTGGGTGCTACCAAAACCTTTCAAAAGAAAGCGCTAGTGTTATGGAAATGCCGCTTTCCATAAAGGAAAAGCAGTGCAAAAGATGCTAGAAGATGCCATAGTTTGCTTTGTTGCCTTCATATTCTCAAGATCTTAATCCTATTGAGAAAAAATTGGCCTAAGCCAAACATATAAGAAGAACTTTAACTTGTTCAATTGATCTCTTATTTCAATTCCTTCTCTCGTAATCTTTTTATACTGATTTAGCTATACAATACGAATAGCACCATCTGGCGTTGTAAAACACTATCCAATTCCGCACAAAGCACATAACCTCTCAAACTATTTTCAATAAAGATTGAAAATGAGAGGTTGTAATAAAATGATACCCATAATATTTTTATAATATTCAGAAAAAAGCCAAAATATCTTAATAATTTTTTTTAAAAAATCACCATCTAATCAAACGTTTAAGATCGAAATAAATTCTAATGAGATTTTTAGAACCTGTATTCATGATTTAGCTATCCCATGTTCTTTCGACGATCTAACGCTTTGGAAGTGTGGCCCATCTATAGTTTTATTCAATATATTTCT
>NZ_ARPM03000147.1:8925-18489 GCF_000388175.3 Holospora undulata HU1
TAGCTTTTGACGTATGAGCTATATTTCTCATGAACAAAATCCAGCGCATACGTCACATCCTGATCCCACCACACTTTAATGTGCGGCGCTTCCAGCCACTTCAGTAACAGTGGAAAATGTGATTTAGCTAATGGGATGAAAGTGATTTTCATAGAATGTTAATTTCTTTAACGCGTGTTAAAATCTTCAGGCAAGTCAAAAACTGTTCCATATCTTTTTCCACTGGAGCAAAATACTCTTTCTCATTTGTTTTCATAATTTCATCCGCTTTTTTGACGAGCTTCTTACCAGCAGGTGATAGACTGGAGTATTTTGCCCGCTCATCACCTTCTATTTGCGCGCGGAAAAACAAGCCCACGTTTTTGTAGAGTACGCAGGATTTGCGATGTCATGGTGACATCAGAATTGGTGAGCTTCGCCAAATCATTTTGTGTCGCCTTGTCTTGATGCTTTTCTAGCTCAAACAGTGTCCCCATAAAGACATACTGGGTATGCGTTAGGCCAACAGCCTCCAAGGCTCTGTCCGTGATGCGCTTCCACGTAAAAGGCCTGAGCAAAAGTAAAACTTTGACTCTCTAGCACAGGGATTGGGTAGTCTTTTGTGGCGTTATCTTACATGTATTTCTCTACATAAAATAGGGTGTTTTTAAAAAAGAGATTAATCATAACATTATTGCACATATTATAGTTTCACAAAATATAGTTTTATGTCAAGATAAAGCTGTGAGAATCTCATAATTTTGTCATCTGGCGGAAAATTGAACATGCAGCTATTTGATCTAAAAGGTAAAACAGCATTAATTACAGGAGCTTCCAATGGTCTTGGGGAACAATTTGCCCGCTCTCTATCTAGTGTAGGCGCACGTGTGATCTTGGTCGCTCGCAGGTTTGATAAGTTGAACGACTTGGCGCTTAAGCTTAATAACGCTAAAACTATCCAGATGGATGTATCAGATCAGCAATCCGTAAAAAGTTGTTTTGCTGAGTTAGAAAAGGATGGTGAGAAGATTGATATCTGTGTAAATAATGCCAGGATTGCTATTCTTACTCCTATTTTTGAAGAAGATGATCAGAATAATTTTGAGTCCATTATCCAAACGAACCTGATGGGTGTGTGGTATGTCACCAAAGCAGTAAAAAATTATATGAAGAACCATGGCATTCATGGGTCAATTATTAATATCGGCAGCGTAAATGGAGATGCCTTCCCTTATAAAGAAGCAACGGCTTATGCAACCTCTAAAGCGGCTGTGATTCATATGGCAAAATCTTTTGTGACTGAGTTATCAAAATATAAGATCAGAATCAATTCTATAGCCCCTAGTCTTTTTCATACCCCTATGACAGATCACAAATTGGGCACAGATCAACAACGACAAGAATTTGCTGGGAAGATCCCTATGGGGTTTGTTGCAACTCCACAAGATTTGGATGGTGCTTTGTTGTTGCTCGCATCAAATGCACATTCGTCTTATATAACAAGAGCATGCATTACTGTTGATGGCGGCAAATCTTTTGGAACATCCTGGGGGTTGTAATAAATTCTATGCGCGTACTTAAATTCATCATCGCAAATATAGGGCCCTATAAAAAGTATGTGGTTGGCATCTTTTTAGCCATGTGCTTAATCACCGTTGATAATACCTTAAAGCCGCTTTTAGTTAAGCTGTTTATTGATATTGTCTCGGGAGCTGAGCAAGGAAATCTATGGGTTGTATTCACATTCTATGCCTTACTTCAATTTATGTTGGTGAGTGTATGGACGATGAGCGATTATTGCATCACAAAATATACAGCTAAGTTTCGATTAAATGTAGCGGAACACTTTATGACGAAGCTATATGAATATCCGTATAGCTTTTTTCAAAATCAGCTTTCTGGCTCTTTGACATCGAAAATAAATGATGCATTCCAACATTTGCCGCATCTGATTTTTACGATCATTAACCCGTTTATGTATTTCATACTCTTAATACTGATCTCATTAGGACTGCTTGCCTCAGTTGCACCTATTTTTGCCTTAAGTATGGGAGCTTGGGTTTTCTTATTTTTTGTGATTACCATGGTTTCCATGAAAAAAAGCATGAGGCTCAATAAGGAGTATGCAGAGGAAAAATCTAAAATAATTGGCCTGGCTGCAGACTATCTTGGCAATATGATGAGCGTGAAACTTTTTGCCGCCAGAACTTTTGAACAAGGGCGATTTTCCAAACTGCAAAAACCTTTTGTTGATATAGCTGAAAAAGGTGGTTTTTATCATACCTGGTTGTATGGTTTTTTGGGCATGCTCACATCACTTTATGCACTATTTTTTCTAGCTGCTCTTATTTTTGGTTATCAGAAAGGCGTTGTAACACCAGGTGATTTTGCGCTTGTGATTATGATAAATTTTAATATCATTAACACACTCTTTCAACTCTCACATATGCTAAGGGATTTTATAGCTAATTGGGGCGCAGTCGATCAGGCAATAGCTTTGCTAGAAACAAGCGAGATTACGCATTCAGATAAAACAAACGCCACGGCCTTAAATTGCAGACAAGGCAAAATAGCTTTTGATCAAGTCAAATTCCATTACAAGGGCACTGAGCCTCTTTTTGAGAATAAATCCATCGAAATTAATGCTGGTCAAAAAGTTGGCCTTGTAGGCTATTCCGGTGGCGGCAAGTCAACATTCGTCAATTTGATCCTCCGCCTTTATGATGTGACGGATGGCGCCATTGTGATTGATGGCCAAGATATTAGGGATGTAACCCAAGACTCTTTACGAGAAAATATCGCTATGATTCCCCAAGATCCATCATTGTTCCACAGAAGCTTAATGGAAAATATTCGCTACGGCCGAGCAGATAGCACCGATGAAGAAGTAATTGAAGCTGCTAAAAAAGCCCACGCTCATGAGTTTATTTCCACTTTGCCGCAAGGTTATGACTCGCTTGTTGGTGAACGAGGCGTCAAACTTTCTGGTGGACAGCGTCAACGTATTGCAATTGCCAGAGCAATTCTCAAAAACGCACCTATTCTTATTCTGGATGAAGCAACGAGCCAACTTGATTCTGTTACTGAAAGCTTGATCCAAGAATCTTTGTGGGAGCTGATGCAAAATAAAACCACGATCGTCATTGCTCACCGTTTATCGACCTTACTTCATATGGATCGCATCCTGGTTTTTGACAAAGGCAAGATCAACGAGGATGGCACTCACAGTGAGCTTCTTTCAAAAGCAGGGCTTTATAAACACTTGTGGGATGCCCAAGTTGGAGGCTTTTTGGGTGATGAAAAAACGGAGGAGGCATGAAATCTCCAGTAAATATTCAATACACATCCACACCTGCAAGTGAAGACATCGATTTTCTAACGCAAAAAATCAATCAAGAAACACCTGAATGCGGCAAAGCCCATCCCTTTTTATTCTTTATGCGAGATAAGAAGAACCAAATTATTGCAGGCTGCAATGGCAGTGTGATTTTCGGTAGCATTTATACCGATCAATTGTGGGTACATCCCGATCATCGCAAGAGAGGTTTGGGCCACAAATTGATGGAAGCTGTTCATGATTATGGCCGCAGGTCAGGATGTTCTATGGCAACGGTTACGACGATGAGTTTTCAGTGCACTAAAGTATTCTACGAAAAACTCGGATACGTAAGTGATTCTGAAAGGACAGGATATACGCGCGGTTCTAGCTGCATCTTTTTAAAGCGGAGCTTGTAATGTTTAAAGTTGATTGTAAAAAAACAAGTATCACGTAGCATCTGCCAGAAGGCATGGTAGAGAAAATGGTGGTCCTTGCTTATCTTGATAAAAAACTTACCTCCAGTGAATTGGTTTCTGGTGGATGTGTTAATCTCAACATTAAAATTCAGCTAGAAAATCAAAACCATCCGCTGATTTTACGCATTTATTTACGTGATAAAGATGCAGCTGACCGAGAACAAAAATTGTCCGCATTAATCAAAGAAACTGTGCCGGCACCACTAACACATTTAAATTAGGTTGAATTAGGCGCAATAAAAGGAAAATGATAAAGAGCTACAGCAACGATTTAAGACAAAGGGGAATAGAATATTTAGATGAGGGTGGCGGGTATATTGAAGCATCGCACCTATTTAAAATAAGTGTATCAGCGATAGGCATGTGGCATAGAAAATTGGCATAGAAAATACAGACAAGAAGGCAGGTATTTTCCTAAGAGGCGTGGTGGATCAAAAAAAAGATTGACTTAGAAAAGCTTGAAGTGTACGTCAAAGAAACCCAAGATATGACCTTGAAAAAAGCTACTCCAGCATTTGGGGTACAATCAGTTTCTGGTTAAAAATATTAGCCTATAGCTTAAAAAAAAGACTTTTCGCACTTAGAAGCACGCAAAGAAAAGTGAAGTCAGTATCAAGAATCGATCAAAGATATGGCGTTATCCAAGTTTTGTATATAGTGATGAAAGCGGCATTGATATGGCTATGTGCAAGTACAGAAGGCTGGAGAAGAAAAAGTGAAAAGTTAATTGGCAAAAAGGGGAAAAAATGGTATCAAAGAACAAATAGTATGCCTGTTTGGTTAATAACAAACCGACAGCGCCAATAGTTTTTAACGGACTTGGGTAGAAAAATTTCTGATCAATGAACTAAAGCCTGATCAAGGTGTTATTACGCCTCTTTTCATAAATCCAAGAGAAGTACAGAATTAATAGAATCTGTAAAATGCAGTATAATTTTTCTACCTCCTGATTTGAATCCAATAGAGAAATTTTGGGCTAATATGAAGAGGGGGATTGAATACAATATACTATTTTAACGCTCTATTCGAGGGTATTTCGAGGTTCTTTAAAACACCTAATTCAACCTAAATTGCTATAGTAAAAATATCGTATTAGTAAAAACATCGTATTGTAAATTAAAAAATTTCTTAACGAACGTTTCCTGAAATTTCTAATCGCACCGTTTTTTCTTTTTCGGTGTAGGATAAATAAGAGTTCGTTAATTAACGATCAAATAATCAGTTCTTCATTAGAACGTTCTGGTCATTTTGTAAATGCCCCTTACAAACTTATAATTGGTAAGGTTTACAGCAATTCACTTGAAATCATTTTATGATTTTTCTGTTTTTCAATGTTTTTTTAAGAAAACCTTCAGATTTTTTTAAACAACTCTTGTATAAATGGCAATAAAATGGCATTCTTTAAACAGGTGTATTGTTTTAAATTTCACGTGATTTCGGAATGTCGACGGTTTTCTTTTACCGTTAAGATTACATTGTGGATTGTGTTAGGAATAAGTGGCGCAATATACGGGTGGAATTTTCCTAATGATATAGGCAGATTATTATGCTTAGGAGGATTTAAAATAGAGGAAATCTTTATAGAAGGACGAAAACGTGCAGAGCTTTTGGAAATAAGACGTGTGTTAAATTTAACACCTAAACAATCTATTTTTGGTCTAAATTTGCCAAGGATATTAAACGATCTTGAGCGTATGCCTTGGGTTCGCTCTGCAGTAGTAGAAAGAATTTTTCCAAATCGTGTCTATGTCCGATTGTGCGAAAAGGAACCTATAGCAGTTTGGAGCGCTCCAGATAAGAAAAATTATTTAATTGATAAAGAAGGTGCAGTGATTCTTTCTGTTTCTTTTGAAAATCTTTCTAAGTGGAATAAACTGTTAAAGATAGTGGGGGCGTATGCACCATCGAACGTTTTAGATTTACAAAGGGCATTGTCATTACTGCGTATTCACAGTATCCATGAAGCAGTTTTTTTACGATCTGGGCGTTGGGATGTATACGTAGATCACAAATTGTGTGTGAAATTGCCAGAAGGGGATGTAAGTTTTGGATTACAGAGATTTTTAGCATTGCGTCACCGAATTCCTAAAAACGTTAAGATAGTTGATTTGCGTTCAGGAGACTCAGTGCTTATGGAATTTGATAAAGATGGTCCTCCATCTTTTATAGAACAACGGGCTAAAAAGGAAAAAAATGAAAAAGTTTAATATGCCTAGTTTGTTAGCGGGCCGTTTTATAACAGGAATCGATCTTGGATCCAGTAAATTTTGTTGCTGGACAGGGGCGTGGGAAAAAGAAGAAGAAATCAAAATTATCGGTGCTGGGCATGCAGCATCCAAAGGAATTGAGGGAGGAAATTTAGTAGATGTAGGGGCATTAGAATCTCAAATAACTTCGGCTATTTATGAAGCAGAACGTCAATCTAACGTACAAATTCATCAAGCGGTTGTAACGTTAAATGGTCATTTTTTCTATTCCGATTATCATGTGCTCAAATCTCCAATTTATGAGGGGGTGGTTACTCAAAAATTGCTAGATCACTTGTGGAGCAGATTTTTATCTCGTCACCAAGATCATCTTCCTTTACACTTTATTCCTTTAGAGTTTTGTGTAGATGATCAAGACCGCATTAAGGATCCTCGAGGAATGTCTGGGGCAAATTTGATGTGCTACTGTCATGTAGTGTGGGTGCACAAAGGAAGATTTAATACCTTAGTAGAGTGTTTGAAACGGTGCCAGATTCAAATTTCTGGACTGTTGTTGGGACTTTATAGCAGTGGCCTTGCTTGTTTAACTCCTGATGAGCAAGAATTAGGAGCAACAGTTGTTGATATGGGAGCTCAATCTACAGGGATGGGGTTTTTCTTTCAAGGGCGATTGGTGGGATCTAAAATTGTTAAATTAGGAGGAGACCACATTACACAAGACATTGCAAGGGGCTGTGAGACTCCTATTCAGCATGCAGAACGCATTAAAGTTTTGTACGGTGCTGCACTTCCCACATTGAATGATCATAAAGAGATGATACCGATGGCATCTTTAGGGGGGGGAGACACCTTAGGGCAGACTGCTCGTTCTTTTTTAATCAATATTATTCAAGCGCGTTCAGAAGAAATTTGCCGTATGATGAAAACAAAAATGGATGAAATGCATGCAACGCACCCTTTTTCTTGTCAGCGTATCGTACTTACAGGGGGGGGGAGTCAATTGCCAGGTATACGGGAATTGGTAGCTCAGGTTTTAGAACGCCCTGTGCGTATCGCAAAGTCTTATCCATTAAAACAAGCGCCTAGAATATGTGGTGAATTTTCTGCAGTTAGTGGAACTTTTTTTTATCAAGAAGCTTTTAATGATTTTCAACGTTCTGCTCTGTCTTCATTTATTCCAAGTTACCGCTCTAAATCTTTTTGGAGCAGGTTAAATGCATTGTTTAAGAAATAGATAAAATACAGTTTATACAAAAAAGGGAGGAAAAAAGTCGTGGAAATGTTCGAAAAGGTAAAGATTGGTCCTAAAATTGTTGTTATGGGAATTGGAGGAGCAGGAGGAAACGCAGTTAATTCTATGCTTCGAGAAAAAAATTTAGAATTTAAAGAAGATGCACAAAACCGTCATCTTGGTGTAGAGTTTCTTTCTTGTAACACAGATCAGCAAGCGTTAAGCAACTCTTTGGTTTGTCCAGAAAATCGTATTCAGTTGGGGTTTGAGGTAACAAAGGGACTTGGAGCAGGCGCTCGTCCGGAAATTGGTCGTATTGCAGCAGAGGCTAGTCTGGAGACAGTTATTGAACGGTTAGATGGGGTAGATATGCTATTTGTTACCGCAGGAATGGGGGGGGGAACCGGAACGGGGGCAGCACCTATTTTGGCAAAAGCAGCAAAAGATCGCGGTATTTTGACTGTTGCCGTTGTGACAAAGCCATTCTTTTTTGAAGGGCACAGAAGAATGACAGTTGCAGAAGAAGGAATAATCAAATTAAGAAGCAGTGTTGATACACTGCTCGTTCTTCCCAATCAAAAGCTTTTTCGACTCGCAGGAGTAGAAACGTCTTTCATTCAAGCTTTTGCCTGGGCAGATAAAGTGCTGCGAGATGGGGTAGACATGTTTATCAGTCTTATGGAAAAGCCTGGATTGGTCAATCTGGACTTTGCAGACATTGTGGCTATTTTACGAGATGCAGACAGCGGAGAAGGAGAAAAAGGAGACGCCATGATGGGGACTGGGCGTGCTGGGGGTGAGGATCGTGCTATGCGTGCAGCAGAAGCAGCTATTTCTTGCTTTTTGTTAGAGACAGAGCATATTCGTCATGCAAAAGCTGCTATGGTACAAGTGTCTGGTGGGGAAGATATGACGCTAACAGAAATTGATGCGGCGTTACATTTTATTCGTTCTCAAATTGAAGACGATACCTTCGATCAATTTCAGCCTTCAAATATTATTTTTGGTGCTACTTTTGATAACACACTTCCAAAGGGAGAGCTTCAAATTTCTGTTGTGGCAACAGGAATTAAGCGCACAGAGGTTGCAGGTTCAAAAGTTACTCCTTCTGTACCTTTGGCAGAGGAAAAAGAGGAAGAAAAAAAGAGCGCTCCTTCTATAGAGCGTCCAGACGAAGAATCAGGCTCTGGTATAGAAGATTTTTTCGATCAAAAACTTGCAGATATTCCCGCTTTGGGAAGACGCCACGGAGATTTTAATTTTGATTCTGAACGATTTTCTTCATTTTCTGGATTGCGCGAAGATCCTCCGGAAGATTCTTATGGATCGGCTCAAGATTTTTCTTTTAAAAGCGCTCCTTCTGAAAAAAGAGTCTCAAGATTTAAAAAATTTTTTTCTCGTCGCGTTGAAGATCAGATCCCTTACGTAAAAGAAAATCTAGACGCTAATGGTGTAGAACAACAAGACGGGGAAGATTTGACAATTCCAGCTTTTTTAAGAAAAGCAAGCAAAGGAAAGTCAGATAAATATTAAAAATATTAAGATGATCTTGGAGTTTTTAAATTGATGGGATGAAATAGATAGCTTTTTTTCATAAAAATGGAAAAGCTATCTAGATGGTGTCCTCATAAGTAAACTATGATAATTTTATTTTTTAAAAAAGATGACGTTATCGCACAAAAGACACGACATATCAGAAAAATCCTGGAAAATACTAAAGCATTATCTACCAGGAAGAAAGGAGAGGGAAAAGCAAGCGACAATCGTTAAACGCTGTTTTGTGGATTTTAAGAACGCAGATCTCCTTAGCGGGATCTTCCTCCTGGTTATGGAGATTAGAAAAAAACGCACAGAAATTTTTTAGAAAAACTGAGTGCTGATCCCCGACTATGAGGGGCTGATGATAGATGTTGGCCATATAAAAGCGCCCCCTTATATTCATTTAGCCTGAAGGTGGAATTTGGAAGAATGAAGAAAAAGCATCATAAAGTTTATTAAATGCATTTATTTTGCATTTAATTTATCGTTTCATAGTGGCCAAGAACTTTTCAATTGGATTTAAATCAGGGGAATATGGAGGTAAAAAAATCACTTTATACCCAACAGATTCAGTTAAATCTTTAGTTTTCTGTGATCGGTTAAAGGCAGCAGTATCTATAACTACACCCTGACCTGGCTTCAGCTCTTTTGTTAAATGTTCTCCCTACGTTTCGAATACCTTCGTAGCACAAGATCCATCTAACGAGGCTTTTAACCAAAGATAGCATGATTGATTTTCAAAGTTTTATTAACGTGAAGTGCCGCAAAAATACGCAGTGTTCCCTCTAGCATTTCAAGTGATCGTGTGTTTGC